>CAYGIR010000036.1:0-9293 GCA_964349985.1 uncultured Candidatus Saccharibacteria bacterium | reverse complement strand
GGAATATACAACGTCATAAACAGTGCCGGCGTAACCGACAATGTTGATCTGGAAGAATTCCGCAAAAAAGATCAACGCAAAGCATTACAGATTGCTGGATACAGTCTAGCAATCGGCGTACTTCTGGCTGGTATGAGCCTGATTGCATAGATTGAAAACACGAAACGCCTGGCAAGGAGAGAAGTTGACCGAAACAAGTTTGCCTAAAAATGCCGCCGAGTTTAAGCGTGGTCTACAAAAATGGGCGCCAGTTGTGATTTTGAGCTTAGCGTTAATGATAATAATTTTGGACACGACCGTCCTGAATGTATCACTCAAAACCATAACTCAAGACCTGGGTACCGATCTAAAGGGCATTCAGTGGGTGATTACCGCATACGCGTTAACTTTGGCGTCATTGACGATTACTGGTGGACGTTTGGGGGATTTGTTTGGGCGCAAACGTATGTTTGTGGTTGGCGCCATTATATTTGCCATTGGTTCTTATATAACGTCCATCAGCCATTCGGTGGGTATGATGGTAATTGGTGAATCCATCATTGAGGGGATTGGCGCGGCCTTAATGATGCCAGCTACCGCCTCGTTGCTTGTAGCAAATTATCGAGGTAGAGATAGAGCTTTAGCCTTCGGTATCTGGGGTGGCATTGCCGCTGCGGCAGCTGGTCTTGGTCCAATTTTGGGCGGATGGCTTACAACCAATTACAGTTGGCGCTGGGCATTTCGTATCAATATAGTAGTTGTCGCCATATTGTTGCTTGGGTCATTACTAATCGCGGAGTCAGATGACAAAGAAGAAAAACACCAACTGGATATCCTCGGCGTTCTGCTGTCTACGACCGGTTTGTTGGCTTTGGTTTTTGGTGTGATTCAGTCTGCGGAATTTGGCTGGTGGCAAGCCAAGCAATCTTTTGCGGTTTTTGGGCAGGGCATAAACCTACTCGGACTGTCCGTGTCGCCGTTATCAATTGCTCTGGGGTTTAGTTTGTTGATTATGTTTGGCTGGTGGCAACTTGAACGCGAAAAACAAAATCGAACACCACTTGTATCTTTGAAACTGTTTGCCAACCAGCAGTTCACGGCTGGTGCCATGGTAACCGCCATACTTTCACTGGGGCAGGTTGGTATGATATTCGCCATTCCAGTATTTTTGCAATCAGTCCGCAATCTGGATTCTTTTCATACCGGACTTGCGCTATTGCCCATGTCTGCGGCATTACTCGTAGCCGCACCGTTTTCGGCAATAATCAGCAAACACATAATGCCCAAACGAATCGTTCAAGCAGGATTGATGATTAACGCTATAGCATCACTCGTTATACGGCAAAGTATCAATGTAAACGCGACACCACTCACGCTTGCTCCGGGGCTCATCTTATTCGGTATTGGCATGGGGCTAGTTATGGCGCAGGTGAGTAATCTTACCTTATCGGCAGTATCAGTTGATGAGGCAGGAGAGGCTTCTGGCGTGAATAATACGTTTAGGCAGATCGGATCAACTTTTGGATCAGCTATGATTGGGGCGGTTCTGTTTATGACACTGGCTTCCGGTTTGGTCAGTGGTATCAACCAGAGCACTGTCATACCACAACAACTCAAGCCCAGCTTATCGAAATCTCTATCATCACGCGCCTCTGCGGTAGAGTTTGGTGGTGCCAACCAAACCCAAGGTAACAATGAGCCAAAACTGACACAGGGAATCCAAGATGAACTGACCCACATCGCGCACCAAGCCTCTGCCGACGGTAGTAAAAAAGCTATTACATTAACCGGATTGTTCACGCTACTGTCATTTATTGCCGCGACAAAACTACCAGCGACAATTGATATAGAACGCAACAAATCTCCAGCTAATAAACACTAAAAATATCGGTGCGCATGGTACAATTTAGGCAATAAGAGAGATAATTAAGTATGGCAACAAAAATCCTACTAGTAGAAGATGATCCCGCACTACAAAGACTGTATGTAAAGATCCTAACCCAGGCTAGCTATGAATATCGTCTGGCAAACAACGGGGTGGCGATAGTTGAAAAAGCCCTGTCTGAAGCTCCTGATTTAATCATCATGGACGTCATGATGCCAGAACGCAATGGGATGAAAGCTCTCGCAGATCTGAAAAATAATGATACCACCAAGAATATACCAGTCATCATGCTGTCTGCGTACCAAGATGATGAACTATTGTTTCAAGCAATGCAACTTGGCGCGAAACGCTATTTGGTCAAAAGCATGTTGGAACCGAGCCAAGTATTAGACATTGTAAAAGAAACCCTGCTTGAATCAGCATCTACCCAGGCGTAGCAACCAATCGAATGATTTATCCTAAACTTATTATCTGCGGGTCAATCGCTATTGATAGAATTATGAATTTTTCTGGGCAATACAAAGATTTGATTCATCCAGATAAACTGCACGTACTTTCACTGAGTGTATTATTGGATAAATTGGAGGAAACTCCTGGAGGTACTGGTGCCAATATAGCCGCTAGCGTAGCGTTGATTGGACAAGAGCCAATTTTGCTTGGCTCCGCCGGACCGGATGCTGGCGATTATATAAAAAAATTATCCACGATCGGAGTAGATACAACCTTTATACATCACAGCACTCTGCAAACAGCATCATTCAACGTCATAACTGATATGGCAGATAACCAAATTGGCGGGTTCTACCCTGGCGCGATGAGCGACTCTGACAGTCTAAGCCTCAGCCCTTGGCAAGATAAAGACGTCGTGGTCGTCATATCATCACATAACCCCGATGCTATGCGTAGGCAGGTAAGTGAATGTCAAAAATTCAGATTACGCCTGGTTTACGATCCCGGGCAACAGGTCAGCAACGTTTCTGTTGATGACCTACGGGCCGGTATTGCTACCGCCGAGGTGCTTATTCTAAATGATTATGAACTAGGAGCCCTGTCCAAAAAGACCAGCATCAACCCCGAAGATATCAAATCCAAGTTGCCATTAGTGATTACCACCTTCGGCAAAGATGGCTCAATTATTGAAGGTACACGCGCCTCGCGCCCTATTAAAATCCCCGCCACCCAACCAGAAAAGTTAATGGACCCAACCGGTGCCGGCGATGCCTATAGAGCTGGCTTTTTGTACGGCTATTTGCGACAATGGAGTCTGCAAGATTGTGGACAATTGGGATCAGTTGTCGCGTCGTTTGTAGTCGAACAGCACGGCACGCAAGTCCAGCTATCCAGACAAAAAATCATGGCTCGATATAAACAAACATTTAACCAGGAGGTGACCTTAGCGTAATGACGGACTATAAAGTAAAAGATATCAGCCAGGCGAAATGGGGCAGGACAGAGATAACATTAGCAGAAAATGAAATGCCAGGACTGATGGCACTGCGTCAGGAATTCGAATCATCTCAGCCACTCAAAAATGCCCGAATCGCTGGATCAATTCACATGACAATCCAAACCGCCGTACTCATCGAAACCTTACAAGCCCTTGGGGCAGAGGTACGCTGGTCGTCGTGTAATATATTCTCTACCCAAGATCACGCGGCTGCGGCAATAGCCCAAGCGGGCACACCTGTTTTTGCCTGGAAGGGCGAAACAGAAGAAGAATATTGGTGGTGCGTGGAACAAACCCTCTTATTCGCTGATGATAAAGGACCAAACATGCTACTCGATGATGGTGGTGATTTAACCGCTCTACTGCACGATAAGCATCCTCATTTACTGCAAGAGATCAAAGGCGTAACAGAAGAAACAACCACCGGAGTCAAACAGCTCAACGAATGGATGAAAGATGGTAGGCTTAAATTGCCAGCTATCAATGTCAACGACAGTGTAACCAAATCCAAATTTGATAATCTATACGGTTGTCGTGAATCTTTGGTTGATGGTATCAAGCGCGCCACCGACATAATGCTAGCCGGCAAAGTAGCCGTAGTGGCTGGTTATGGCGATGTAGGTAAAGGTAGCGCTCAATCACTCCGAGCGTTTGGATGTCGGGTTCTAATTACCGAAATCGACCCCATCTGCGCTTTACAGGCACTGATGGAAGGTTACGAAGTCGTAACAATGGAACAAGCCGCCAACCAGGCCGACATTTTTGTAACGGCAACTGGGTGCAAAGACATAATCACCCTGACTCACATGCAATCCATGAAAGATACCGCCATTGTTTGCAACATCGGGCATTTTGATCACGAAATCCAAATCAAACAACTAAATGAATTATCCGGAATCAAGAAAGAGGAAATCAAGCCACAAGTGGATCTATACACCATGCCCAACGGAAACCGGCTGATTGTGCTATCCGAGGGGAGACTAGTCAATTTAGGCAACGCCACGGGACATCCATCATTCGTCATGTCCAATTCATTCTCCAATCAAGTTCTCGCCCAGATAGAACTATATACCAAAGATTACCCGATCGGCGTACACCGATTACCCAAAGAACTAGACGAAAAGGTCGCCGCTGTTCATGTAACCGCCCTAGGCGCAAAGCTAACAACACTAAATAACGATCAAGCCAAATACCTCGGTATCGGCATCAACGGACCCTACAAATCCGACCACTACCGCTACTGAGAAACCTAACAAACTGCTAATCTTGATTAATCGGCGTACCCGTCACCACCCTAAGCGGTGGCCCTAGCACCGATCCAGTCATTAAAAAACCAAAACCACTCAAGCCCATTAGTCAAATAAACGGTAAGCAGCCAGCTAAGTCAACAGCTCACCTAATCGGTCAGTCTCGATAGCTTTTTTGATTTCTTGGGCGATGCGATGGCCGATACTTTGATTTGCGCCGTGCAAATAGCCAGAGTAGGGGGTAAACATGGTACCTGGGCTACCGGGGATACGCATACTAACGTCAAAAACTAGCAGCTCTTCAGTAGGTGGACCGGCGGTAATCGCCCCTTGGAGTGCAAAAGGGCCAACCATACCTGGCGGATAGTGTTTTTGGACAGCATCGACAAATTGATTGCCGGCTTTGTAAGCCTTTTCCAGCAAGGATTCCTTGATGGTCACAGCCTGATGTCCGTTTTCTATGTACTGCGGTCGAACGTGCTTGAGTACCTCAATTTGCTCTGGCGCGGTTAAGCGCAACAGCCCATCAATATTAGTCTGACGGCGTGTATCAGTGCCCATCAGTTCAACCTCGCTGTCTAGTGGCGAATAAAAATAATTGAGGTTTAACTGGGGCCCTACCACAAATTCTTCGATCACCGCACTACCAAGTGAATTGGTCGTTATAACACCCTCATCAACCAACTTTTGGGCCGACTGTTGGTATTCCTCATAATTACTCGCCAAGAAAAACGCCCTCTCATAACTCCGTGAAGCTTCCGCGGCCTTGATTATTACCAGTCGATCAATATTCTTAGGATCGGTGAATTGTTTAGGCAATTTTATCCCAGCCTGTTCAAGTAAAAAATACTGATTCTTGGACTCGCCTCGTTCTTCTTTACGTACCAGTTGGCGATTACCAAAGATCGGCACCATGAATTCATTTTCCACGGCGTTGTAATCACAATAAACCCAAAAATAACGACTATGAACAAAAATCACGTTCAACTTTCGCAGTTGTTCCTGTATCTGGGGCTTGACAATATCGGCAAACGAATCAACCACAATGACATGGTCCACACAGCCCTTGTCGCCCCGAGTTTTGAAATGTTTGGTATAAGTTTCCTCACGCCCCTTTTGAGCAACGACAACCGTTTCCAGCCCTTCGTCTTTGGCACCTCTACAAACATCTAACGCACTATGGCCACCCAACGATCCAACACGTAGATTACCGAGGTCGTATCCGCTTAAAATTTTCTGAATATCAGTCGGTGTAACCATCACTTAATACCTCGGTTAACCTATCCTGTTCAATAGCAGTCTTAATCTCCCGCGCCACACGTCGTCCCGTACTCATTGGTTCATCGTAGCGCAAATCAGTATATGGTGAACCTTTGACATACGGATTTGTACCGGCAACAATGCGTGCCGAAATCTCGAACACATAGAACTCCAAGTCTGGCGTAACAATAGTTTCCAGACAAAATGGACCAAATAATCCCCTGGGTTCAAGCTCTTGCGAAGTCTTGATAACCGCTTCTCCCATTGCAAACATTTTTGGTAGTAATGATTCACGCACCACCACCGTCAAATTACCCATAATATTATACGATGACTCAATGTCCATATCGAGCTGATCTTTGGCACTGATACGACCAATGGAATCAACATTAGTCTCATAACGCCGGTCTAAACTCATCAGTTCAAGTTCATTAGTCAGGGGAGAATAAAAATAATGGATATAGAGCGGTGCGCCCACCACATATTGCTGAATAATATATTTCTTGTTAGGATGCTCTGAAATTTTTCTATTAAACTCCACGCTGTCCCGAGCCAAGAAATATCCTTTGCCTCCTTTGGCACCAAAGAACTTTATGATAACAGGACCGTCAATATCATCAGGGCTATTATAAATTTTGGGTAGTACCATACCGGCTTTTTTGAGCCACTCACGTTGCTTTGACCGATCTTCTTCCCAGTACAAAATCCGCTTGTTGCCAAAATATTTAACCTGTGATTTATTAAGTGCGTCTAAACCATACGCGTCAAAAAATGATCCATGGGGGATTAGGATTACATTTTCATCTATCAGCCTCTGTTCAAGCCCTAAAACCTCCGAGTATTTATCTATGGTGATTATTTCATCAGCTACCCTATAAGAATGGTAGGGTTGGGTAGCGTCTCGCAAACACACTACAGTATTTTTGAAACCCTCATCACGTGCGCCTTTTAGAATTTGTAGTGCGGAGTGACTACCTAGAGTACCGATCTTGAAATCCTTGATGGTTTTATGCATTTAAGCTTTCTAATATTTGAATGAATGTTCCTGTAACTATACTAGAATTTTCCCAAAAAACAACGGTTCCCATTATTATCCATGTACCTCTCACGGGGTTTCAGAGCTTTACTGGGAGTGTTATTCACATACGTCGCAGGGCTTCTATGGGATCTTTACGAGCAGCTTTTAACGCAGGAGTTAGACCAAAGAAGATGCCGACTCCAAGAGCCACCACAATAGCCCATCCCATCACAGGTAGAGTGATGACAGGCTGTAGGCTGGTAAAAACCCGAAAGCAATAATTCACTAGTAACGATAAAAGCACGCCCAATATACCGCCCGTACCACTAAGCACGATGGACTCAACTAAAAACTGTCCCAAAATTTGACGATTTGTCGCACCCACACTCTTGCGAATACCTATTTCATGAGTCCGTTCACTAACCGCCACTAGCATAATATTCATAATACCAATGCCACCTACCAGCAACGATACAGCAGCAATCGCACTGACTATGCTGGTCAACATATTTAGCACACTACTGGCAACTGCCAAAGTATCGCCAGCTTTTAGAACCGTAAAATCAGTTTGTCCCCCGTGTGCCGACCTTAGCTCGCCAAATATATCATTGGCAAGCTCTACTTGTGAGGTACCTTGTATGGGTCTTGCCAATATCTGGAACGGTTGAGGCTGGCTTGGTGACAGTTGTTTGGCGTATTCGTATGGTATAAAAATGGTATTATTATAGTTCACCCCCGGCGTTAGAGGGCTAGCTTCAAAAAACGTAAATACCCCTCTGACAGTAAATTGTCGTCCCCTGAGTTCAAATGATTTGCCAATCGGAACATTTTCTTTGAATAAATCTTCGGCGACCCGTTTACCAATAACAGCAACCGCGCTGTTATTGTCTTTGTCATTAAAGAACTCTCCGTATGCCACCGGCTGATTGAGAGCCTCTGCGCCCTTATCACTGGTGGCAATTATGTCAGCTTGAGCAGCTTCTGTGCCATCCGTCGCACGAGGCACCCCAGTAACTACCGCGAATGGTGCCGCCAAATTCAACCCCTTTACTTTTTGAACGGTCTGGTAGTCCGCATCGCTAAGCGTGCCACCGGCAACCAAACTTAGCAAATTTACCTGGGTAACATTGCCATCCTTGTCATAATCAGCAATATGACCGCCCCGAACAGTAATAAGATCGGATCCGTTATGTTTAACCTCTTGTTTTAACTGCTGCTTAATACCATCCCCCAACGAAACAATCGTAATGACACTCGTGACTCCAATAATCACGCCCAGCATTGTCAAAAAACTACGCCACTTCGCCGCCCCTATAGCCGCCATGGCCATACGTACATTATTGCTTGATCTCATAAACTACGCGCCATAATCTCTACTCCAAAATTAACTTGACTCAACAGAACGTTCTCGGCAACTAGGTGACAGATTAAGTTCATTTCTTGGCAGTCCGTTTTTTGAGGGTCTTGGTGGTGTAGCTTTTTGCCTTGGTACGTCTAGGTTTCTTGATAGGTTTGGGCGTTGATTTTATGGCTTCATCCGGTATTGATTCCATCAATGCGGATACGCCCGCCAGGTCATCTTCTATGGTTTTTTTAGGTATAAAATACGCCCGGCGCTTAATTGTATCAGGCAGCTCCCCAAGTTCGGACTGTTCGTCATTTACGATTGAACCATCTCGCATAAACACGATCCTTGATGCGTAACGTGTCAGTTCAGGATTGTGCGTAACCATTAGTATGGTGCTACCAGTCTGATGAATCTCGCTTAATAGTTCCATGACTAATCTTGAAGATGCGCTGTCTAGATTACCCGTAGGCTCATCGGCAATGATAATACCGGGGTTATTGACTAGCGCGCGAGCAATCGCAACACGTTGTGCCTGCCCACCACTTAACTGGCTAGGGTAGAAGTATTCTCGATCCGCCAACCCGACGCGTTCCAGCACATGACCGGCACGCTTGAGCCGTCGGGTCCGTCCGATCCCTTTATACGCCAAAGTCAAAGCCACGTTTTCTAAAACAGTCATGCTAGATATCAAATTGAATGACTGAAACACAAAACCAATCGTATCTCTCCGTGTTTTTGCACGCTTATTGGAACTAAGCCGAGAAACCAATCGCTCGCCGAGCTTATACACACCGTGTGTTGGTCTATCCAGCAAACCAATCATGTTCATAAGCGTAGATTTACCGGAACCACTAGGACCCATCACGGCAACAAACTCGCCCGATTCAATGACCAAACTAATCTCATCCAACGCCACAGTGGTAGCATCGCCGAACCCATACAATTTACTTACATCTTTTAATTCTATAACTGGCATTAACAATAGTTTACCTCTGTTATATATCTGTTGCAAGAAAAAAGTATTCATAAATGATAAACTAGTCATTGTAACGATTTGAGTTGGAGGGGTCGCCTAGTGGCCTATGGCGCCGCCTTGGAAAGGCGGTTTG
>CAYGIR010000035.1:0-9851 GCA_964349985.1 uncultured Candidatus Saccharibacteria bacterium | reverse complement strand
GTATAGTGCATTAAAAACGACCGTGGATCAAATCGCCAACGAGCAAAAAGCTCAGACCAATGATATCAAAGAAATCCTGGACCGACTGCTGGAAATCGAAAAAAGGCTACCGAATATCACGGAAATTGAACTCCGCGAAATGCAAAACAAGCTCCAAGCGGTGGTTAACTGGGCGCAAGCAATCGCCAAAAAAGAAGGCATACCCCTTAAATTAACTTAAAATTATGGCTAATTTTTCTTTTGATGTCGTGAGCGATTTTGACAAGGCGGAGATGAACAATGTCTTTGATCAAACTAAGCGCGAGATGGACAACCGCTATGATTTCAAGGGCACACCCGCCGAAATCGAATGGTTAAATTCTGACAAAACTGGGCTAAAAATTACTGGTAGTGGCGACTGGCAAATAGATGCCATCCTGGATATTGTCCGCAAAAAACTGGCCTCCCGCGAACAGAGCCAAAAAGTCCTGGACACGTCAAAAGACACTGTTATTGCAAATTTGAAAACCACCAAAGAAGTACCATTCAAACAAGGCTTAGATCAGGACAAGGCCAAGAAAATCACCGGTCTAATCCGCGATAACTACCCCAAGGCAAAAACCCAAATTCAGGGCGACACCGTACGGGTTACCAGTGCCAGCAAAAACGACCTTCAGGCCGTCATGCAACTCTTGAATGAGCAAGATTTTGAATTCCCAATTAGTTTCACTAACTACCGTTAGCACGTTATACTAACTAACATGACTAACAAAGCTGACCTCTTGGAAAGTGCCAAGGCGGTTTTGGTCATGAACGACCAGGGTCAATACACCGGTCCTGCCGAATTTTATTCGCATCAGTGGTTATGGGATAGTTGTTTTATAGCTATCGGGTTGAGACATTTAGACATCGATCGCGCCATGGCTGAAATTTTAAGCCTCTTGCGCGGTCAGTGGCACAACGGCATGTTGCCCAACATGATATTTGCCAAGGGCGATCGTTACGTGCGAGATCGAAATCTATGGCGTAGCTGGCTCAATCCCAATTCTCCAGATGACGTAGCCACGAGTGGCATTACACAACCTCCTATGCTGGCAGAAGCAATCGTTAAAATTGGCGAACGCCTCAAAAAACCCGAACGCAGAAGTTGGTACAAACAAGTCTACCCGGCACTGCTCGCCTATCATCAATGGCTCTACGCCGAACGCGATCCACATAATGAAGGTTTGGTTTTGCTAATACACCCCTGGGAGTCGGGGTTAGACAATACGCCCCCTTGGATGCACGAACTTCACGAACACCAGCTTGCCGCATGGATTGGTGTAGTAAAAAAGCTCAAAGCCGGCTGGCTGATCAATCAGTTTCGTCGCGACACCAGAACAATTCCCGCCGAGGAACGACTCGACTCCATAGAAGCCTTGGCCTTTTATAGTGCCCTGAGGCGCCTGCGTCGCAAAAATTATGATATAGACAAAATTCTGTCACACTCACTGTTTGCTATTGAAGATCTCAATTTCAATTGCATACTAATCCGAGCAAATAAACATCTCACGGATATCGCGGCAAGCATAAAAGAAGAATTACCTACTGAATTATTGGCAAGCATACAAAAAGGCCAAGATGCGCTGGATCAGCTGTGGGATCCATATTCTGGACAATATTATTCACGCAATTTTGTAACGCACAATTTGCTCAAAGAACCCAGTATTGCCACACTGATGCCACTTTATGCCGGCACATTAACCAAAGATCGAGCCGATCAACTGGTCAGATTATTAGAAAATCAACACGTATTTGGCATGACCCACCCAGTGCCCAGTGTTCCGTCCAACTCGCCTTGGTTTTCCCAACATGCCTACTGGCAAGGACCGACGTGGGTAAACACGAACTGGTTAATCATTGATGGCTTGGAGCGCATGGGGTACCAAAGCCACGCCAAAGCATTAAAAGAATCAACACTTGAAATGGTTGCAAGTGCTGGATGCTACGAATATTTCAGTCCGCTTGATGGCTCGCCTGCCGGTGCACCCAACTTCTCCTGGACTGCTGCCCTAACCATAGACCTCCTAAATCAATAACCCAAAAACCCTTGTGAGAGGTCGATCTTTTCACATAGGGGCGTGACAGTTGGATTGTTTGGGGGGGTTATTCTTGGCTGGGTTTATCTAGTAGTAGTGGCTCGACTTGTGTGATGCCACCACCGATCTTTATCACGTCTTTATCAACCTTGCCTAGCTCTTTATGCGCGCTGTTGAAATGCCCGACCGTCGCACCAAGTGAATTGCCTAGTCTAGTAAAATAGCCATCTACGTTTTTAAGATGCTTGCCCAACTGCTCGACATTGTTGCGGATAAGCTCGGTGTCTTTTTGAATTTCCAGACTATTTAACCCCTGTGAGACAATCTGTAACATGGCAGATAATGTACTTGGGCCAACCACCGTTACGCGCTTATCTACGGCGGCATAATGCATCAGATCACGCCCGTTTACGCCGCCAACTCCAACCTTATTGGCCAACAAATCATAATAAATCGCCTCGCTTGGGATAAACATCAAGGCCTGCTCCAATGTGCCTTTTTTGGGCAAAATGTATTTGGCGGTTTCATCAATCCGTTTTTTGAGATCTTCTTTGAAAGTCTTTTCCAGCGCCGGACGCTCGGCGGGCTTGGCCTCTACCAAACGGTTGTAGTTTTCCAGCGAGAATTTACTATCAATCGGCAAAAACTTATCGTCTAGTTTGATCACCGCATCCACCACCAAACCTTCCGCCAGACGATACTGTAGTTCAAAAGTGCCCGGAGGTAACATGTTCTCCAGAATTTGCTTAAGGTAAAACTCGCCCAAAACTCCCCGCTGTTTGGGGTTTTGGAGTACGTTTTGAAGGCTTTTTAGCTCATCCGCCACATCCACGACCCGCTTATTCGTCTCGTCAAGTTTAGTTAAACGACCAGATATGTCGGTGATGATTTTGGCAGATTGCTCAAACTGGCGCTGGATGCTATCGCTAATGTGTTTTTGGCTTTTGTCCAGTTTGTCGCTGATTTTATCGTTCAGTGAATCTTTGAGTTCCAGCACGCCTTTGTTAAGCTCTGTCAGATCAGCCTTGAGCATCTGCGCCGAACCATCTCCCGAAGAATTAGATTTTTTAACAATCAAAAACAGCAACAGTCCCGCGTTCAAAACCCCCAAAATGATAACCGCTATAAACATATACAATATTGTACTCTATCCAGATATGAATCGTTGTGCCAAATTAATAGAAATGGCTACGACCAGCACCCCAATCATCAATAAGATTGGCTGCCACTCAAACAGTCTTTGGTTGTTGGATCGTTCGTGAATTTCGGGGATTATATCGCTCATGGCTATATAGAGTAGTAGCCCGGCACTAAGGCCTAGCAAAACGCCTATCGGCAATCTGTCAGCACTGCCTAGCCAAAATGTCAACACGGCCGCAATAGTAGTCGCCACAGCACTAAATACGTTTACTAACAGTACCCGTTTTCTGGATAGGCCCTTGTGTAATAACAAACCAAAATCGCCTATTTCTTGGGGAATTTCATGAGCCGCTACGGCAAAGGTTGTCACAATCCCGGTCGGTATGCTGATCAAAAAGGCCGCCGCGATAGCCACCCCATCCAGTGCGTTATGAAGCGTATCGCCAACGATTATCAATGAAACGCTGGCATCTGGCGCGCCCTCATGCTGATGATGGTGATGAAACCAGTGCAAAAACCGCTCCGCAAAAAAGAAAGCTACAATGCCAATTATTGCTGATGTTAGTACCGTATTAGCATCAGATTCTTGCAAGCCTTCTTTCAGTAAATCCAAAAATACCGCCGCCAATAATGCCCCGGCCGCAAAAGGCGTGGCATATTTTGCTAATGCTTGGGCATTTTTTTCCTTGCTAAGTAACAATATTCCGCCTAGTAGCGAAAAAACCCCGCCTAGTAGCGAAAAAAATATTATATGCCCGTAATTTGCCATTTGTATTCAGTCTAACGCTTCGTAATTAAATTGCAATTTATTCGCCCGCAGATATCCAAAAAGACCCCGGGGATGTCCCGAGGTCTGTGGAAGCCTCACACTTCCATCCCTAGCTTATGCTTTTAATATTCGTTATGCAAGCCTGTCAATAGACAATTTTAATGTGTGATTTTTGTCACTAATTTATGATTGGTTAGTGCACTGGAGCAGATCACAACTACTCCAACTGCAAAGCCTCCTATCACATCAAGTGGCGCATGCACGCCCAAATATATCCGCGAAACCCCTACCAAAATAATCCATGCCAAGCAGCCCCAACGCCATCTTGGAGGTAACAACGGTAATAATAGCAAGCTTACAGTGGTGGTAACGGCTGTGTGACCGGACGGAAAGCCATAGCCTAATGCGAATGTCTCCCGCAGATGTACGTTGTCGATCAAGTCTGTTGGGCGCGGGCGAGCGATTAATCGTTTCAGCAGTTCAGTCGCCAAAAAACTTGTGGAACCAAAAATAATAATACGTACTGCCAGACCACGTCGTTTTTGCCACAAGCTCAACAGCACTGCTACTAAAAACATCCACACGCCTCCTAAGAAAGTAATCACCAAAAAAACCTGCCGAAAATTTTCTGACCAATCATTAATAAACCTAAACAGACTAAGTTCATATCCACCGATACGTCGCGATGATGCGAGTACCGCCGTAATTACAAGCAACACAACAGCGACTGCAAACAATGTGTAAAGTCTGGAGTTATATTTAGCAACTTTTTTTGACATATAAACCTATTGTTTTTCGTTTGAGCTGGCTGAGCCACTCGGATTAATGCAAAATGGCTCAATATCTTTGGGAATATTGTATTTTTCTATAGCTGAACAGAATGGCAAGGCACCCTTAACGGGGTCAACGCCATTATTGAATGGAGCAAAATAGTCCTTTGGCTCCAGTAGTTGCCACGAGCCTGCTAGCTTGATTGCCATAACATAGTTATCAAGACTCCATGAGCAACCATATGCGATCTTGGCAAATCTGGACTGCGACACTTGATAAACACCCCACAGTCCAACACCAGTTGGAGTATCGGCTCCACGATAATTGCCACATGCACTCTTTGATTCCAGGAATTTACGCAAATCTTTGGGAATTTGAATAGTATTATCCGCCGCCCACACCAGATTGGTTGGTGTTTTTTGCTTGCTGAGCAACTTGTTCGCAAAAACTCCTACGATCAAACCAAACAATACCGCGGTCAAAGGTACGGCAAAAGCCTTTATCTCCTTGCGCTGTTTTTTATTAAATATCGGTTTCTTTCTTTTGGAACGTCCCATTGATTATATGCCTATCCGACAAGCATCGCTTTGATACGTGCCTAATCCAAACCTACGTGACAAATACATAATTCCCACACAAGCCGACTAAATAAATCATAACATAACCACTATCATTATTAGATCTAAACCAAATGTCTTTGCAGCAGATCCAAAAGTCGATGATAATTATGAGCATAGAACAACGCGTTAAACACTATCAGGCCTGGAAAAATGATAAACGATTCTGCCGTCTTGCCGGTAGTAAGCCTGAGGGCCCTTACGGGTGGTATACCGAGCTTAATTGGAATTGGCAGTAGCCACGGCACGCCTTCCTTGGTCAAGCTATCCATAAGTAAATGGCTCAACATACCAATCATATAAGCCCACCACACAAGCCCAATATCAATGACGCCCAGGACTGGCTGTAGAAAAATCAGTAGCCAATGCGCGCCAAATCCAAATAATGCCAAGCCCAACATAGAATGTGTCAAAAATCGGTGACCCCCTAATAATTTGCCGAACATCCGACCGAATATGCCACCAATTGGAAGATTCCGCCAAAATGGTGCGGTTGGTTGATCAATATCCGGCGTAATCCCACCAATCAAATTAGCAATAATTACCGCAATAGCCGTAGACAAAGTAACGGTTCTGGATGGCTGTAACAAAACAACCACACCCAGTGCGGTTACAGATGCTAAATCGTGCGTTCTTGCCATCATACTACTAGTGTATACTTACAACCTAGATAATGGATACTATTTTACTTATCATTGTTGTGATTGGGCTAGTGGCTTTTTCGGCGGTGTGTTCTGGCTTGAATGTCGCGCTTATGTCTCTTCAGCTAGCGGACCTAAAGCGTAAAGCCAAGCTAGGCAATATTCATGCAAAAAGAGTGCTCCCCCTCAGGCTCAATAATCACCTTTCCATTGCCAGCATTGTTATCACCAATGTTGGTCTTATTTCTGCTAACTCCTTGGTGCTAGACAGCCGTCTCAATGGCATCGTCGCAGGATCATTGAGCACGTTATTGATTGTCATATTCGGAGAAGTTTTGCCTCAAGCCTGGTTTGCGCGTTATGCTCTAGCTTTTTGCGCTCGCTTTGCCCCACTCCTACAACTGATGATTATTGTCAGCTATCCCGTATCCAAACCACTACAGGTGTTGATGGATCGATTGGTTGGACACGAGGCACAATTACTCCATAGCCGTGGTGAGTTGGGTATCATTATTTCCGAACACCTCACCCCAGGTGCTAGCGAATTGGATGAAGACGAAGTAGAAATAATGCGCGGTGCTCTGGGACTCAGCGCAAAAAAGGTCCGTGACATCATGACACCCATGCGACAGGTTTATTGGGTTACGCCAGATACGCTAATCGATGGAGCCAAAATTGATGAAATAAAAACTCTCAGCTGGAGCCGTATCCCTGTTTTTAACCCCAAGCTAACACAATGTAGTGGCATATTGCTCATGAAGGATTTAGTAGATATAGACTTTGACAAGAGACCTATTAGAGTAGACCAACTGTCGCTCCATGACTTCAAAATAGTGGGTAGCATGACTGCTTTGGATACACTGTTTCGCAAATTTATTGGGGCAAAAAGCCATATGATGCCTATTGAGCGCGATGGCAAGATAATCGGCATCGTAACAATCGAGGATTTAATAGAAGAAATCTTGGGACACGAAATAGAAGACGAATCCGATCATACCCGAGTCATCTAGTGAACTAAAACTCTTGCAAAAAACAAAAAAGAGCCGTTTGACGGGCTCTTCTTTGTCATAATATCTCTATTGCTAAAGATATTACTAATCACCTCACAGTGACTATGCCGAAGTATAGGCCCGTGGCAATGACTTGTCAATAATTAGCGTTGTATGTCTGACACCAGTTTTGTTGTAATCTGTGGATAACTTTGCTATAACTACTCGATGCTCAGGGTAAGTTTGGCTGATCGTAATACTTCTGAGCTAGAGAACACTTGCGACGTTTGTCAAGAAAACACCACTGATTTTGTTGTCGCTATTAAAGCTGAATGAGATTACCATGTCGTTTGATTTGCCCACAACGGCATTGGCTGGAAAGTACGTGGCATAATCACCAGATCGATAATTTATCAGTGTTGCCGCAGGCAATGAAAAGTTCCAAGGATCAGTTGCACCAGTCATAAATGAGGTAATGTCTGCAGTTGCTTGAGCTGCAGTTCGGTTACCCAACCCCTCGCTGGCGGCAAATATCACATTGACTGTTGATGCCATATAGCCCTCTAAAGCTGCTGAATTACCCGAAGCAAATACTGCTTTGATGTTATCGACCAATGCTATGCTCGGCACTCTAGGTGCTTGCGTGTCAATTGGTTTAACAGAGTCAGATGTATCTTTGGATTTATCTTTTTGCATGGTGAGCTGCTTTTCTAGATCGGTTACTTTTTGCTGTAACGCCACCTGCGTGGCTTGAGCTTTTTTCATGTCCTGTTCGGCACTTTTATCACGCGTCCAATACGCACCCACACCACCCAAAGCCAACAAGACAAAAAGTATAACCAATACAACAGTCTTTCTCGAGCCTTTTTTAGGCTTTTCTGCCATCGTACCCTCAGTTGTCATTTGCTTGGTCTCGTCGCCCAGCGCATCAAATTCTTTTGATTCATTTGCCATTTCCATGCCTCCTTCTCCTTAAATTGTAGCATAGGCATTTTGATTTCTATGTAAACGAGTTAGAATTGAGATAAATGGAGATGACAGCCCAAAAAATTCTAAGAACTTTTGTGACTCTGACACTACTGTCTACGTTTGCGTCGTCTTTTATATGGGGGATTAATACTCTTTTCTTGCTGGATGCCGGCCTTAGCATTACCGAAGCATTTGCCGCCAACGCTTTTTTTACAGCGGGGCAGGTACTTTTTGAAGTTCCCACGGGTGTCATTGCTGACACAATTGGTCGCCGAGCATCATACTTATTGGGTCTTGCCACTCTCTTTGGATCAACTCTTTTATATCTGTTACTTTGGGACATACAGGGACCATTTTGGGCATGGGCAGTCGTGTCTGCTCTATTGGGTCTGGGCTTTACGTTTTTTTCGGGGGCAACCGAAGCCTGGCTCGTTGATGCCCTGCACCATACTAAGTACAAAGGTACTTTAGAAACGGCTTTTGCCAAAGGTCAGATTGCTAGTGGCATAGCCATGCTCAGCGGCACGGTGCTTGGCGGTGTCGTCGCGCAATATACAAATCTAGGGGTTCCCTACATTATGCGAGCGGTCGTACTCGGCATAACATTCATTGTCACTTTCCTGCTTATGAAAGATGTTGGATTTGTTCCGCATAAATCCAAGTATATATTCAAAGAAATGCGCAACATTCTACGGGCATCAATTGATCACGGGTTCAAAAACCCGCCCGTCCGATGGCTGATGTTAGCCGCACCATTTGGCGCAGGTGTAGGGTTCTATGCGTTCTATGCCATGCAACCTTACTTGCTAGAACTCTATGGCAAAACGGGCTCCTACGCAATCGCGGGACTTGCGGCTGCTATTGTAGCGAGCGCACAGGTAGCAGGAGGATTTCTAGTACCGCATCTTGGCAAAATATTTAGACACCGTACCACGTTATTGATAGTCGGTACTGTATTTGGCGCTTCAATGTTGGCACTAATTGGTCTCGCCACACATTTTTGGCTAGTACTTATTTTGTTGGTAATTTGGGGCATCATCTCAGCCTCTACTAGGCCTGTCCGTCAGGCATACTTGAATGGGCTAATTCCCTCAGAGCAACGCGCCACAGTACTGTCGTCAGATAATCTGCTTGGATCGACGGGTGGTGTTATTATTCAGCCCGGGCTTGGTAAAACGGCGGATGTATGGAACTACTCAACTTCGTATGTTGTTGGTGCCGGAATTGAACTACTCGCCTTACCGTTCTTCCTTCTAGCCAAACGCGAAAAAGCCAGTTCCGACCCCATCGTCGTCTAGTAAATAGCCCTACTTTGGAAGTGTGTCATCATGAATTGGCGGAAAATCAGGCGGTTTTGACAAGAATTCTGCAGGAGCAACACTACTACGTAAACGACCTTCATGAGGTTACGGATGCGTTATTTTTGTTCTAGTTTATGGATGCGGTCGTGATCTAGACCAAAATGATGGGCGATTTCGTGCCACAGAGTATGCTTGATTTGCTTTTTCAGGGCAATCATATCTGTACTTGCTTGGATAATTGGGAGCTTAAATATTGTTATTTTGTCGGGTAGGACCAGGTTGTAGCCGGCTCCTCTTTTTGTCAGCGGGATGCCCTCGTACAGCCCAAATAACGTCTGGTTGCTCCGCAATTGCTGTTTATGGCGTTGCTCTTCAGTGGGGCTATCAGCAAACGTCACCGCAACGTTCTTCATATTACGAATATATTCTTGGGGAAGTTCCCCCATGGCTTCGTTGATCAATTGTTCAAATTGTTCGTCTGTAATTTCCCGCATGAATTTAGTATACTCGACTTACACGAAATCGTCCGTTCTCAGAGTGAATTATCTCGAGCGAAAACTGTTTTGTCTGAAGGAGAGGTAGCCATAGCTACATCGA
>CAYGIR010000034.1:0-10058 GCA_964349985.1 uncultured Candidatus Saccharibacteria bacterium | reverse complement strand
TATATTAGCTATCACTTGGCTATCTCTGGTAATTGACTTAAATTCGTGGATACAGCTTCGCCATCAAGCCCATTCATTGTAACCGCGTCTTTTATGTCGAATGTTCCAACCTTAGTACGTCGCAAGCCCGACATGTAGGCGCCGGTGCCTAGAGACTCGCCAATATCTTGTACTAATGATCGAATATACGTCCCAGAGGATACTTTTGTTGTAAATGTGACTTCTGGATAAGCATAAGTGTAGTTATTTATATCATATACGGTAACTTTTCGGGGTTCAAGCTTGACCTCTTTGCCAGCCCTGGCCAGTTTGTAAGCCCGCTGACCATTGATTTTTATAGCTGAATAAGCTGGCGGGACCTGCATAATCTCCCCCTTAAACTTTTTCAGTGCCGTTTGAAGTTCTTCACTGCTCTTTACTCTTTGCTCTTTGCTCACTGTCTTAATGCCCTCTTCATCCCCGGTTGTGCTGGTTTGTCCAAGTTTCATGCTTACTTCGTAGGTTTTGTCTAATTTGGTGAATTCTTGGGCTCGTTTGCAATAACTGCCCACTACCACGATCATTAACCCGGTCGCCAATGGGTCCAGTGTGCCAGTATGCCCCACCTTCACCTTCGGTGAATGAGCGGTGAGTAGTGAGCTATGAGCAGAAGATTCATTACTCTTTGCTACCTCGCCCTGAGCTTGTCGAATGGGTTGCTCATTGCTCTGTGCAGCCCTCAGGATACCCCGAACTTTGGCTACCACGTCAAACGAAGACCACCCCAAAGGTTTATCGATCAATAAATATCCGTTCACGAGTGTGTTGCTCAGAGGGTCACATCATTAGGGGAAGGAGTAGAAGAGTCTGTAGGGCTATGATAGGTGGATGGTATCATCGGCGGAGGTACCTGAGGTGGGAGTGTAGTTGCTTGTCCGTCCAGTCCGACAGTTGGCTGACTATTGTTTGGAATTACAAAATCCGAAACCGATCCAACACTAGGCACAGCCGGCGCGTCTGCCGTAGAGTCGGCAAAAGCAGATTCTAGAGAGGTAGAAACAGCGGGCATATCACCCAAATTTAAATCCATAGGCTGAGCATTCAGGGACTGGACTGGCTCTAAGACTTGAGGAGTAGTACCAGCAATGGCCAGTGAAACGGCATCGCGGGCTTGATTTACGTCTGCTCCTGGTACCGCATTCATAATAGAATCTGTTGTATCAATTGGAGTATTAAGCTCTGTAACTTGATTAACGGGCAGGTTGTCAACGGCATTTTCTAGATCAGCAAGCGTATCAGGGGCTGGTTGGAGATTTGGAGATTGTAATATCGGTTCGGGATTGATGTCGGGTGTCGTATTAGTACCAATGATATCTGCTACAGAGGGTTGTGGTGGTGTCATTGGGGCATTTTGTCCAGTCGTAACTTCGTGCGACAATAGGGGCAAATCTGACGAAGTATAACTTAGGGGGTCGGTGCTGGGATCAAGACCTTCGCTTTCGGTGTTGGCCGTCAATTTACCACCTAGTGATGGGGGCTCTAGTACCAAGCGTGATGGGGGTGTAGCGGTATCTGGCTGTCCTGCTTTGGTCTGGGATTCTAACTCAAGTGCCTCAAACTCCCGCAGGGGCTTAAGCTGCCCTGTTGTATCTATGTGGATTTGTTCAATCTGATTCTCTTCTGGTACTTCGCTAGTTGGAGTATCGTCAGCTGGGAGGGCTTCGCCATGATCGATTTGCAATGATCCGTCCACTGATTCAACCAGGGCCTCTTCTGGCTCGGGCAATTCCGTGGTTTGTATAGCAGAAATCGCAACAGGATCAGGAGTAATAGTTTCTTGATCTTGACCTGGATCTTGCACGGCTACATCATCCAAAACTTCTGCTGGCTCGTCAGAAGATACAGGTCCCACTGGCTGTAATTGGCTGGCAACCAATTGCTGATTAGCCCCTGCCGACATAAGCTTGGCACTGATTTGCATGGTTTCTGATGATGTTTTTTCGTTACTAAATCGCTCAGTCTCAGATACAATGCCTGTCAAAAAAGCTGTGGCCATCTGACTATCTAGCACATCAGATTTAAGTGCTAGTCCAAGATTGAGTAGCATCTCAGATAAACTGCTCGCCCCTGGATTTGCCCAATTAATACTTCCTAAACTGGCCCCTTCATTGATATTAATACCTATCACCGTGGCATCATGCAGAATACGTCCGTGCGCCGTGATAGCTTGATCGAGGTCTTTTTGCTCGCTTACGCCAAGTGCCAACACTACTTCTACATTGAAATCACCCTGACTAAATTCCAAATCTTTATCACTAATTGATGTACGGTACGGCGTGATGAATATCTTGACCATCTGATCTTCTACCTTGTAGCGCAGCTTGTCGGCCTTTGATTTGTCCAATGCGATAATGAAATCACGCAAAGAGTCGGTGTTATTTTCTAGAGTTTTTTCGGGTTGCAAAAACTCTATGGTACTTGGAACGTGACCACTAAAAACGGCCGTGGCATGTTTACCTAATTTATTGAGCAACAGCGTCATACCAATTGCGCTTGCTAGTTGATCAACTGAAGGATTAGAGCTGACCGTTACCAATATGTTGGTAGCTTGTTTGAGCCGATCAATAATTTGAGTTTTTTGAGCATCCATTTTTTGTTTTTATATCCTATAGCGTATCCTACCACAAACGCTTATGTTTTACAAGAAGTTATTAGAGAAGTAAATAATTATATTATTGGTTTTGACAATTCTGTGCCACCTCTGTATAGTTGAAAGTCGATTGCAAAATAATTAATCAAAGGAAATCGATGCCAATTATCAAATCAGCAAAAAAACGCGTTCGAGTGGCGCGCAAAGCAACGGTTCGTAACTCCAAAACTAAGAGAAACCTAAGAACTGCTTTGAAAGCTTTTCATGCTACTTTAACGGGTGGTGTAAAGCCTGCGGAAGCCCACAGCAAAGCCCAAAGTGCCTTAGACAAAGCCGGTAAACACGGCATTTTGCACAAAAACAAAGTCGCACGCAAAAAACGCCAATTAGCCGCTGCCACCAAAGTCGCAGGGATTAAGCCGGTTGGAGCAAGCAAAAAGTCCGCTCCAAAAGCTCAGGTTAAAAAAGCCGTAGTCAAGAAAGCTGTTGCTAAAAAAACCGTTAAGAAATAGTCTGCTATGTTTCGGAAGCGAGCGAAGACAGACCGCTACCAGCCGAGGTGAATTGGTCTGGGGATGGGGGAGCTTTGCGACAGGTCCTGTTTATACGGCAATACTGAGTAAAAAGGCTTGAACACCGTCATCGGCATTGACGCTGGTGGTTTTGAGTTGCAAATCCAGCTGAGCAAGTTTATGAACCAAGGTTTTAATATGTTGCAGGCTCAAACTACGGGCAATCTGACGACTCTTACCAACTACGAACGGGCTGAGCTTTGCCTCGCTGGCAATTTGAGCGTCACTTTGGCTACCTGCGGTCTTTATCACCGCTAGGATATGAAACTGCCAAGCCAGCATGGCTATTATTTGCTGGGGTTCAATCTTGCTGGCTCGTTGTTCTTTGTATATTTTTAACATCTGTTTTATATTGCTCTCGAAAGCGGCGTCTAACAGCTGGAAAATGGTGCTATGGGGAGTTGGTTCTGTCAATAGATTAATTGATTGAAGAGATATTGTGGGATCATAGGCAACTAATTTGGCTAATTCTTGAGCTAACATATTTTGATTTAGCCCGATACGTTCTACCAGATATTTTGCATCCCTGTTTTCAAGCTTTGCTCCTTGCTGGTTCGCCTGCTCCACCAACCACTTACTAAGTCCAAACATATCGAGTTCCGTAAATTCTTTATAATTAGTGGCCTTTTTTAGAAATTTGTAATAAACCGAACGTTTATCGAGTTTTGGTTCGTAAATAATTATATCTATGGTATCCGATAATTCGCCCAAAAGTTTTGCTATATTATCTATAAATTCCTTTTTGGCACCAGGAGTCCTCAAAATTACTAATTTTCTATCCGTTAAAAATGGTAGGCTTTCCAGACTTTCCCGAACGCGATCATATTCTGATTCCTCCCCGTCAATTCGCTCGACGGCCATTTCGGTATGCTTTTTTATAAAAGCCGCGACCAACAATCGCAATTCAGCCTTCAATAAAAACCCGTTATTTCCCGTTAATGTCGTGATCATATGGTATTAGTATATACCACTGAATTGATCCAAAAATGATCAGGCTATTTTGCGTAAGTACAGTTTAGATCGATTGGCACCTGGGGCAAGTATGGGTACCACGGCTGGCTACGCGGGTTTTTATAATTACGGAACCGCATCTGGGGCATGTAAGACCTTCGCGGCGAAAAACACGCGCGAAGCTTAGATAGCTTCCCTTTTTGCCCTCGGCATTTACATAGTTTTTGTCTGATGATCCACCTTTCTGTATCGCAAGATTCAAGACGTAGAGCAACTCTGAATAGAGTGTATTCATTTGTTGTAGCGAAATGTTTTTTACTAAAGTAGTAGGGTGAATTCTAGCTCCCCAGAGTGATTCATCGGCATATATATTACCTACGCCAGCAATGACTGATTGATCTAATAGTGCTGCTTTAACATTGGTGTTCGGACGTTTTAGCAGCCTGTCTCTAAATTGAGTTTGAGTAAAATTATTATCCAGTGGTTCCGGCCCAAGGTTTTTTATGAAGGCTATGTTTTGGACTGCCGAACTTTTGATTAGTTTTATCCAACCAAACTTACGCTGATCATTAAAAAAGAGCTGGCTACTATCGCTAAAAGTAAACACGACACGAGTTGATTTATCTGGCAATGCGCCCACGAGCGAATCATTGGGATGACCGGCTCCAAACCTAATTTCTGACTTGTTTAGAGTTTCGATATTCGTCCTCAGTGCTTGTGGTTTTTGTTGCAACACAAAAACTAATTGTCCTGTCATTTTAAGATGAATGACTAGACTGTATTCGGTCGAAAGATCGATGAGTAAAACTTTTGCACGACGTCGTACATTTGTGATTTTAGCACCAATTACAAAAGCTTCGACATCGTCTTTGGCATTCGGAAATGATTTGTCCCAATTATATTCAACATCATCAATCACCTTACCGATTATTAGTCGATTTAATCCGATGCGAACAGTTTCAACCTCTGGCAATTCTGGCATGATCTATTTATTGTAACTCCTATTGATAATCTTTAGGATTTATTAACGGGGTGAACGATAGTTGTAGACCAGATTACCATGCGATACAATACTGTTAATGGTTAAGGCTACTAAACTGGACTTACGTAAAATAACATTACTGATTATTTTGTTGATTATAGGTATTGGTCTATTGTTTTTGTCGATTTTCCATAGGGGAAATGCTCAGACTGATATTCCTTTGTGCTCATCTGGCGTATCGCTGGTTGAACCAGTGGGACCTGATATAGCTGGGATTATCAATTTTTCGGTACAAATACAAACAAATTCAACACCACCAGTAGGCAAAGTGGGCTTTTTCCTGGGTGATTCGAATATTGGAGCCGTTACTACGCCGAATCCAGACGGACGATGGATACTTCAAAATTATGACACACGCAGTAAGCCCAACGGGTCCTATCCATATAATGCCAGAATACAGTTTAATACCAGCTCAGGTACTACTGCTACAACTTCATCTACGTGTAGAACTGATGCCCGCCCAATAAATATCAAGAACAGCACAACCACCTCTGGAAATTTGGTCTTGAAAATCAATACTAGCAAGTGGAGCGGACCTACTAACAACAACATCAATTTTGTTGCCCAGACTGGCTATGATAGTGGCTCGGGGATGACTGATGTGAGTGGTTCGACTAATTATCAGTGGACAACTACAATTGGTTCGATTAAATCTACAGGTTCTAACGCCACCTTTAGTTCTGGTCCCGGTGCTGGGAAGGGCACGGTTACGGTAAAAGCAAATTATAACGGGCAGCAAAGATCCGGCACTATAGATATTGAAGTTTTCACCGCAACGGATAACAATGTTGCTTCTTATCCGACCGTTACGTCACAAGACGCTATCGATCCGACCAGGACTACTGCTGTGGCTCCAAAACAAGGTGACATAGAGTTAGAATCTTGTCTAAAAGATGTCATCGGAGAAGATGCCTACAAAAATTATGCGACTACTGGCACAAGGTTTAGTTTTGATAATATGAAACGTTCAGATAAATGCTTTTCTAAACGTCATTTTGTGGTCCCTGCTAATTTAGCACCGATAGCACCCGATAAAATCAAAGACCTGCCGGTTTCGGAAAAACACGCCAAAATTGAATCTTTCAAAACTGTTAGCATCAATGGTCAAACAGTCATTCAAATATCGGGTGTTGGTCGGCCTAATGATACAGTCATGATATACATTTTTTCTGAACCCTTGGTGCTGGTCGCACAAGCAGATAATACTGGCAAATGGTCCTACACACTGGAAGATCCGTTGGCATCGGGCAGTCACGAAGCCTACGTAGCTGTCGAAGATGATAAAAATACGCCAGTCCGATCAAATGCCTACGCCTTTGGCATCGCCAGCGCAACCAAAACTGATAGCAACCCCTTGGGGCTAAGCCTTTTGACCGACAAAAAAGATCCTATTGCTCTATATGTAGGGAGTGGCGTAAGTCTCGTAGCTATAGGGGGTTTGGCACTATACGTTACACTGCGTCTCAAAAGAAAATCACAACTACTACCGATGGCAACACAAGTGAGCCAACCATCCGAGCCCCAAATTGCATCAGACCCGATAACACCAACTGCGATTGTCTCAGAACCCAGTAGCCCACCCGCTACGTCCGAACCAAGCCAACACCAACAAGATACTAATAACGATGCTCAAGGATAAATTACAAATCTCCAGGGAACGACTGGAATATTATTATTCGATATTTATTCTGATAATCATTCCGGTTTTGATTGCCGGAAATACTCTGTTAATGATTGGAGCCGTTCGTCAAAATGCCGATGTGGAACTTCGACGTAAGGCCGATCTGGTCAATAGCGTATTGTCATCGATTATCAGTCAACAGCTAACGGATCCGATCACCTTACAAAATACTGTTCAAACCGTCTCCAAATCCCGCCCCGAGCTTGCCAACATAGCCGTCGTAAAATCCGACTCTTCAAGCAATAGTAACTACAAAATCATTGCTGCGAAAGATGCCAATAAAATTGGGAATGATATTAGCAACTTGCAGTACTCACTGGTTAGTTCAAGCAAAAAACCAATCGCCCAATTACTTGAAACAGATAACGGGCGAGTATGGAATGTGGTCAATCCTATACTAGATAGTAACAACAATGTGACGGGGCTTGTCACGCTGGACGTATCTTTAAATAAAGCCGATAACCTAATCTCATCATTACTGCTCCGTTCACTAGTAATAATGAGCGTGAGCGTGATAGTAGTAGTCCTGCTACTAATAAATCACTTTAAGTTCGTCGAATATGCCATGTTATTCAGAAAACTCAAAGAGGTTGATCAGCTCAAAAATGACTTCTTATCCGTCGCAACCCATGAACTTAGAGCCCCAATGACTGTTATAAAAGGTAATATTTCGAATATTATGGATGGATTGTACGGAAACATTGATGAACAAGCAAAACCAGCCCTTCAGGATATGTACGAGGAAAGCGAACGGCTCAATAATCTGGTCACTGATCTTCTAAATGTTTCGCGTATTGAACAAGGACGAATCAAATATGATATACAAAACGTCAATCCCCAGGATATCATCCAGAAGATTGTTGATCAGTTCCAGCCAAAGGCCACTGCAAAAGGCCTGACATTGAATTTCGTATCAGCCGAACACAGCATAATGATATCAGTTGATCCAGGCAGGCTAAATGAAATCATGATTAATCTAATTGATAATGCTATTAAATATTCTCGTAAGGGTACCGTCACAATTACCCAAAGGTTAACAACTACAAAAGTTCAAATATCCGTCAAAGACACTGGTATCGGTATGTCTGCTGGCGATCGTAGCAAATTGTTCAATCGATTCTACAGAATCCAAAATGAACAAACTAAAGATATAGGGGGCACCGGCTTGGGACTTTGGATTATTAAACAATACATAGAATCAATGAATGGTCAGATAAGCGTAGATAGCTTGGAAGGCGTCGGCAGTGAATTCATAATTGAATTCCCTATCACTAAGTCTATAGGTTAAACTGGAAGATAAGTATTACAATATAGCCATGGCAGATTTATTAGCAGATTTATTAGCAACAAAAAACCTGGAAGAACCGGATGAAATCCTAATAATTAATAATTTCCTGAGGGAAAATTACCAAGCCATTTGTCAGGTTACTATGGCACCAAGACAAATCATAATTGCTGTCAAGGGCGCTTCTCTGGCAGGTGCATTGCGCATGCGTTTGCACGAATTACAAACGCTGTGCCAGACGGACAAAAAACTCATAATTAGAATCACTGGGTAAAGTTGATTGTTAGGCTTCTAAGAATGCTTGGAGGCATCAAGGTTACGACTAAAGACCTCTTGCAAAATAAATCCCTGACCCAGAACGCGCCCTTTTTGCCCCAAACCGATCCAAACCCTTCGCACCGTAACTTTGGTTACGCTTTGTCGGCTTTGGTCGTTTTGGAACAAAAATCATCACGTTCTGTCCTCATGGCTTATTCTGCAAGAGGTCTTAAGTGCACGAATAACAAGATGGGGTGGATTAATCGAGATATCGGCTACGGGTGGGGGTGATTGATTATGGGAATCTTCTGGTGGCACGAGGGGCACGGGTGCATTCGGAACTCTACCTAACTCACCGACTATCATATTTATCATTTGTAGTATCCTTTGTTTATGTTAATCAATTATATTAAGTTTATACGATTATGCTAAATAATGAAAATAATTTTGGATAAAGCATATACAGTAATGTTTTAACGTCATGAATGATATAATATTTGCGCCAGATCGGTCTGAAAGCTCTGAAAGTCTTTGAATAAAACTGCTTGAATGCCTAGAGCATTAGCGGCCGTGATATTTTGTTGTAAATCATCAATATAAATTACTTCCGAGGCTGTAACGCCAAGACTATCCAAGGCATGTTTGAATATCTGTGGGTTCGGTTTTACAATTCCAAGTCGAGACGATATGATTGTTTTGTCAAATATATTGGTAAGTTTATGAGTCTCCAGCAGGTCGTCTATAAACTCGTGATGAGCATTAGTCAGTAATGCCGTTTGGTATGTTTGGTGCAATTCATGAATCAAGCCAACCATACGGGGATCAATCTTTGCTGACTCGTACATTTTGTTGACATCTTCGACTGTTGACCCTAATGTATCAGCAACCAGCTGTACAAATGTCTGCCACGGCATGACTCCCAGATTTAATTCGGTAGAATAATTCTTGTAGATTGACCCCGTTTGATCGCCTGATCTAACGTATCGCCAGTAATCATCCGAACAAATTACTCCAAAGAAATCAAATATAATTGCTTTTATCATTCACTAACTGTAGCAGATGTCTACAGCTTAACACCATTGGTAAATTTGATATAATCAGGGATCTGATCCTTGAATATTTGCTGAATTAATCTAGCTGATTTATCGCCACCGAAAGGACCATTTGCAACCTGACAACTATCAGACCAAGTGCGCATAATTTCATTACTATAGTCGGTCAATCTATATATAAAACGATTACCTAGTGGACAAATACCACGCTCATCCGGCTGTGATACATTGCGCTCACGCCCAAAGTTTGCAACGTCAAGAGCGCGAGTAAAAGCAGCGAAAGATTCCGGGCTGTTAGTGTACTGCGCACTGCGCTCAACCCTTTCGGCATAACCTGCCAATATTTCTATACTACGTGTTTCGCGACTAACTATAACGCGGATCGCGCGACGTTGGTCCTCTCCAACCAGCCGACCCTGCATGGTCCAACTGATATTGGCGGAATCCTTACCATCATAATCTGCTAGTCTAGTCACACGAGCCGAGCTAGTCGCCGCAGGTCCGCTGTTAAGACTCACAAAAACAACCGTACCGATGATGGCCAGAAATGCTATTATAAGAGTAACTACACCGTATCTCACAAAAACC
>CAYGIR010000033.1:0-10078 GCA_964349985.1 uncultured Candidatus Saccharibacteria bacterium | reverse complement strand
TTGAAAGCTTTTTCTATATAGTACAGTTGGATCAAATTGTTATAAAAGGTTCACAGAGAGAGACCCTGCAGGGGATAACTAGTAAAATCAAATCAAGGTATTACGGACTATGAAATTACATTCGCTAGGTAAAATTCAGTTACTGGCATTAATAGTAGGATTGATGACGGTTGGATTGTTGTTTGCAAGCCCAGACAAAGCATATGCGAATGATTGCGGTATTTCCACTGGTAATGTGCATGATTATGCTGGTTTGGTGGTGAACGTGCAACGTGTTACGGCTGGTGGGGCGACAATTGACGTTAATGATTCAGCTGTGCAAGTTTCGACTGTTTTTCCTATTCCCAAGTCATCAGAACCTGGTAATATTGTTTTGCTGAATAGCACTAGCGTTACGGCTAGAATCCCAACTGCAAGTTTCGATCAGTTTGGTTCTGGTTGTACTGCTGGGGGTGGTGATGGTACAAATGTAGTGTTGGGCTATGGGCATACTTCGGCGCAAGCTGGTGGCGGACCAGCAGGTCCGTGGGCATTGGATTGTGATATGAGTCTTCATCCCGATTATCCACAGGCGTTTGATGTGACGGGCGTTGGGGTCCCTGCTGGCGCGGCCGCCGGAGGTATTTGGGAGGTTAAGACAGTGCAACCGCCAAACGGTGATACCACGTACGTGACCATAACGTATTTTGAACCGGGTGGACCGAGTTCTACGGCAGATCCAACTGGCGTCGTTGATAGTGCGTCATGTACTTCAATTGCTGGCTGGGCTTTGGACGCGGATAACTACAATACATCGATTCAGGTACATATATATCAGGCTGGTACCACTACGGGAGTAGCTGTTATCACGGCGAATGTAGGCAGATCAGATTTAAACGATCAACCTTCGCCACCAGATCCTATACCGGCGGGCTATAGTAACGCGCATGGCTTTAATTGGATAGTTCCTGGTTCTTTGAAGGATGGAACTCCACGGGCGTTTGATTTCTACGCCATTAATATTAATTCAAATGGGGCTATTGTGGGCAGTAGTAATACAAAATTTGCCCAAAATGTGAGTATTGGAGCATGTACTCAACCGGTCGATAATCCGCCAACCTTAAGCCTGACTCCTGACTGTAGTGTGCCACAGGTAACGATCTTTGCAAGCGATCCAGATCCGGGGACGGCTGAAATACGTTATCAAATCAACTCAGGTGCGATGCAGAGTGACATTGCGCCTTGGCCACGAACTCTTGTTATCCCTCTGGGTAGTTATACTGGCGGTGGTCCTATAAATGTTCAGGCTTGGACGAACGGGGTGCCACCAGGTGGAGGGACCGCGGGAGCTGAAATTACGGTGAGTACGGTATGCGTTGATGTTTGCCCTAACATAGCTGGCTATCAAGGAACAGTACCATCCGGCTACTTCGTGGTTTCGAGTGGGGACTGTGTGGCTGTTTCATGTGGGAATATAAACACCGTACCTGGCTCACCCGAGCCGGGAGAACCATTTACTGTCAATTTTAATTTTACTATGACAGCTATATCAACTGGCCTACCTTATACAATAAACTTTCTAACACCTGCGGGGATCACACCCCCTGCAACAACTGTCAGTGGTACTGCTGTGGCCGGGTCAACTACGGTACCAGTACCGCCGGCTAGCTTTGGACCTATGAGTGCTCCGACGGCAGGAGTGTATGCTGGATATATTACGGTTTCATTGGGCGGTAGTAATTTTAGTTGTGCTTTTGGCACTCCGGTGCCTGGTCCACCTGCCAGTTGTCCAGGTTCGTGTTTACCAGGCTCTCCAGCAATAATTATAGGTAACAAGCCCTTTTTCCGCGTGTATGGTGGTGATACCGCGGCTGGCATACCTAGTGCGGCGGGTTGCAACACTGGATGGAATTATGATGCTGAAGCTTCAATTTGGGCGTTTAATGATGGCGATGGGCTAGGGGCAGCCGGGCAGCTGGCTGCCAATGTTTCCGAACCAGCTGCTGGCAAAGGACTCATCCGCGGCTTTACTTCTGGTACGGGGAGCACTTCAGCCAGTGGACCAACTGGTGCTGGGGGTAGTCTACTGCCCAAATATCTAACCTTTGCTAACACTGTAGCTGGTACTTTTGGTGGTCAGTCCAATATGGCGTATTGCCCCCCAGATTATCAGGCAATCAAATCAACACCTCCAAGTGTTGTCGGTTCGCCAGTGGATTTGGCCACTCTAGCATCGGGTACTTATAGTCGCTCTGGTGATACGGTTATTAATGCAGCGACTTTACCCTTTGGTAAAAAACTTACCATATACATCGATGGCGATGTAAGAATAGCCGGTAATATACAATATAATGTAGGGGCTGGTTGGACAATCGACACGATTCCATCACTGTATCTAATCGTAAAAGGTGATATATATGTTAATCCAATTGTAACTCAATTGGATGGTACATTCATCGCTCAACCGAATGGCGCTGGTGGGGGTGTATTTTATACCTGTGCTAAATCCAATGCATTCGCGCCGCCAGATTGGGCTACTGCGGCAGCGGTGACGGCTTGCGCGAATAAGTTAACGATCAATGGTAATGTTATGGCTCAGCGGATAAAACTATTTAGATTAAACGGTACCAGGAGGTTGAGTTCTATCAATGAATCTGCGAATAGCGCGAACATCGCCGAAGTGTTTAATAGTGGACCAGAAGTTTGGCTGAGTACGCCTGCGCCATTTCAAACAAGTTCTAGCTCAGGCTATGACAGTATTACCAGTCTGCCACCTATTTTATAATTTGGCTTGCGCAGGGTGATAATTGTTATGCTATAATTAGCTCAATATGAGTTATAAGCTTTTGTATTAACTCGAACGTACGAAGGATGGGCCAGCCGACATGAAAATCACCAAAGAAACATTTAAATCAGCAGAGGAAGCCTCATAGAATGAGTTTATTGAGTGGGGTATCTGATTTCTTTGGGCTGGATATTGGTACTACCGCGGTACGTATGGTGCAATTGAAGGGTATCGGTGTACCAAAAAGTTTGCTTAAATACGGCTCTATAGAAATCGATAATAAAATTTCGATCAGTGATTCTAAGGCAGATCACCAGAAGTTAGCCCAGGCTATCAAAGAAATGATTGCTCAGGTTGGGGTCTCCACTCATAACGTAGCAGTAAGCTTGCCATCTGGACGTGTTTTTACTACCGTTGTTGATATTGAACGGTTATCTCCAGCCGAACTAGCCAAAACAATTCGATACCAAGCCGATTCCTTAATCCCGACACCTTTGGCAGAGTCCAAAATGGATTGGGCACTTATAGGGGATTCCCCCAAAGATAAAACCAAAGTAGAGGTTTTGATATCTAGCGTGTCAAATGATTTTGTAGAAAAGCGTTTGGATATGCTGGAGTCAATCGGTCTCAATGTTATAGCCTTTGAGCCTGACAATCTGGCGCTTAGCCGTGCTTTGTTATCTCAAGAAGCCGTTATGCCTCAGATGGTGCTAGACATTGGTACTATATCCACTGATTTGGTAATCGTTATGAATGGCGCGCCACGACTGACGCGATCTATCCCAACTGGTTCAGCCGCTATCATCCGAGGTGCCATGCAAAATCTAAACATAGATGAAAAGCAGGCAGAGCAGTTTGTGTTCAAATTCGGACTTTCTAAGGACAAACTGGAGGGGCAGATCTACCAAGGTATCATTGGTACCATAGACATCCTAACGACCGAAATCGAGAAATCCATAAAGTTTTTCATGGCCAGATACAATGATACAAAAATCGATCGCATTATCATGACTGGCGGAGCCTCAGCGCTACCAGAATTTCCCCTCCACGTTGCCAATAAGTTTAGTATCAATGTAGAAATCGGCAATGCTTGGCGCAATGTTTCTTTCGAGGCTAGTAGACAGAGTGAGTTATTATCTATATCTAATCACTTTGGTGTCGCAACGGGATTAGCGGAGCGAAACGAATGACAAATAGTAGCACGGTTTATAGATTATATATCAATAGTATTGTCGCAGATGTCGCTTCAATGTTTGGGGGTCTAAGCTTATGATCCAGTTCAATCTATTACCTGATGTTAAGCTAGAATTCGTTAGAACCCGGCGCATCAAACGGGTTGTGACTACTGTTGCGATTGGTATCGGTGCGTCAACTATGACTATATTTATACTACTGTTGGTGGTGGTTAATGTTTTTCAGTCCAAGCATTTGAATGATCTCAGCAAAGACATCAAGCGTGAGAGTAGCGAACTTGCAAATACCAAAGATCTCAACAAGGTTTTGACTATTCAAAATCAGCTCAACAGTCTACCGGAGTTGCACAACAATAAACCAGTTACCTCCAGGCTGTTAGGATACGTGACTCAAATTACTCCTGATAAAGTGAGTATTTCTCAACTAGCGGTGGATTATGAGCTTAATACGCTAGTGTTTACGGGCGATGCTGACATGTTGAGCACAGTAAACAAATTTATTGATACCATGAAATTTACTAACTATCAGGTCAAAGATTCTACTGAGCAGAAAAAAGCGTTTAGTGAAGTTGTCCTAACGTCCTTTAGTCTTGCGGAAGCCAATTCAAAAGCAAAATCCGCGTCATATTCGGCAAGTCTCAAGTTTGATCCTGTGATTTTCAATTCGGCTCAAGATATACAGTTGATAGTACCAAAGGTTATTACGACCCGTTCAGAGACAGAAAAACCTACTGATTTGTTCCAGTCAACAGAAATTAAAGAGAAACCATAGGATATCAATAATATGGCAAAAGTCACATTATCTAGCAAAAGATTTCAGATCGATAAAGCCAATGCGCAACTAGCCGTTATCATAGCGGTTTCCGCGTTTGTTACCATTTTTTCGGTAGTTTCTTGTAAGGCATTACTCAATAAGCGCGCGTATCAATCCCGTGTCATTCAGAAAAAAGAGCTAGCAGCCAAACAGTTAACCGAAAACCTTAAAGCACGCGATAAGCTTGTCACCACCTATCAGGAGTTTGTCGCATCAGGGGTTAATTTGATAGGGGGCACCTCGGGGGGTAGCGGTTTGCAAGATGGTGATAACGCTCGTCTGATTCTTGACGCTCTACCTAGTAAATATGATTTTCCAGCGTTGGCCACCAGTCTGGAAAAAATTCTCACAGAGCGAAACTATCAAATAGATAGCTTAGTAGGGATTGACGATGAAATAGCACAGCAAAAAACGGACGCGACTACCCTGCAACCAATTGTGATGCCATTTAGTATCGGCGTATCAGGCACATATGCTAGGATCAATGATCTGCTGTCTGTATTCGAAGATTCAATACGTCCTTTTCATATCAACAAACTTCAGTTTAGCGGTACAAATTCTGATCTCAAATTGACCCTGGATGCTAAAACATACTACCAACCCGAAAAGACACTAAGCATTAAAAAAGAGGTGATCAAATGAAACAAAAGGACTATATGCTGATTCTTGTCGCGGTTTTCTTTGGTGGGATAGTTTCATTTTTTGTATCAACGCTGATATTTAGTTCATCTAAATCGCGACAAACTGAAGTAGAGGTAGTAGAAAAAATATCACCCGAGTTTAATTACCCTGACAAGAAATATTTTAATGATCAGTCCATTAACCCAACAAAGTTGATTCAGATTGGGGACAATAATAATCCAAATCCATTTAATCAGCCCAAACAGTAAGGCTTAGGGCATACACATGAGTGTCTTATCGGTTGCTGTCCAAAAGCAGGTGGAAAGTAGATTGGTTTCTGAGGGTCTGATAACCGAGGATAAGCTAAATGAACTCAAAAAAAAGGCCTCGGGTGACAAAGAACCTCTTTTGAGTCTAATTGTTGCCGAGAAGTATGTATCCAATGAGGCGCTGACCAAAACTGTAGCTCACGTAACCAATATACCCTATGTGAATTTGTCTGAGGCTCGTATCAATCCAGATATCTTGCAATTGTTGCCAAAGGACATAGCCGAGAGATATATGGCTGTTCCACTGGGTGAAATGCAGCATAGGCTGGTAGTTGCTATGTTGGATGCGGATAATGTCCAGGCTGTGGATTTTTTGGCTAATAAAATTAAACGACCATTAAAAGTTTATGTAGCTAGTGAAGAGGGGATTCGTCAAGTCATCAAGCAATATGAATCTCATATTGATAAAGATTTCGTTGGTGATCTGACAAGCTTGACGCCTCCTGCATCTACATCCAATCTTGAATCTGACAAACACAACAAACAAACCACTAATTTCGAAAACCTGGTACAGGACTCGCCAATTAGCCGAGCTCTTTCGGCGATTTTGGAATTTGCCGCCAAGAATCGTGCTAGTGACGTGCATATCGAGCCACTAGAAAATCAGCTCAAAATTCGTTGCCGGATTGATGGTATGCTGCGTGAAATCATGACATTACCCAAGAGTACGGAGCCAGCATTAGTATCGCGCATCAAAATCTTATCCAATCTCAAGATTGATGAACATCGTATTCCCCAGGATGGTCAATTTACCGTAAAAGTTGTAAATAAAGACATAGATTTGCGTATAGCTATCGCGCCGGTTGTTTGGGGAGAACAAATTGTTATTCGTCTGCTCGATAAATCCGGTACTAGCTTCAAGCTGGAAGATATGGGTTATAAGGGTAGGGCACTCAGGGCTATCAGAAAAGGGTTAGAGAGTTCCAATGGTATGATTTTGACATCAGGACCGACTGGTTCCGGAAAATCTACGTCTTTGTACGCTCTATTACAAGAGATCAAAGACGACAGTATCAATATTGTTACCCTGGAAGACCCCGTAGAGTACAAAATGGACGGGATCAATCAAATTCAGGTCAATGCGGAGGTAGGTTTGACTTTTGCTGCGGGATTACGATCTATCCTGCGTCAGGACCCTGATGTTGTCATGGTTGGAGAGATTCGTGACAAAGAAACAGCGCAGTTAGCAGTTCAAGCCGCCCTGACAGGGCACTTGGTTTTTTCTACGTTACACACCAATTCTGCCGCTGGCATATTGCCCAGACTGCTTGATATGGGTATCGAACCATTTTTGATAGCATCTACAGTTCGGACAATTATTGGACAGCGTCTGGTGAGAAGGATAGATGACGCTCACAAAGAAGCTTATCAGAGTGACAAGATTGAAACCAAATCTATCATTAGTGGACTTGGGCAGTTATTGCCCGAAAACGATGAACTGCGCAAGACGGTTGCTGAGGATTTGGGATACGAAGACTTGCCACTTAGAGACCAAAACGCTTATACTTTGTACAAGGGCAAAGACAGCCCTGAGAGTCCAGGTGGCTATAAGGGGCGGATGGGCCTTTATGAAGTGATAGACGTTAATGAGGCTATCCAAGATTTGATCTTGAATAGATCAACCAGCGCCGAAATCCAGCGAGTCGCTCAGTCCGAAGGTATGATTACCATGCGCGAGGACGGCTATCTCAAGGCATTGGCGGGGAAGACGTCGTTAGCAGAGGTCAATAGAGTTGCAACTGCCGATAGCGCGTGAGCATCAATTAGCACAGATAATTAGGAATAACGGAGAACATATCAAGAACAATACGCCAGACAAATTTTCTAAAATCACATTCTAGCTGAAAGGAGCATTGGATGACCACGCAACCCAGAGTCGAAATCTTACTGGAAGAAGTAATTAAAAAGAAAGCCTCCGATCTGCACTTGCAGGTTGGATTACCCCCGATGTTGCGCGTTGATGGCGCGTTGATGCCGGTAGTTGGTTCTGATCCGCTAACAGAAGAAACGGTGGAGTTGCTGATATTTTCTATATTGGATGCCGATCAAAAACAAATATTACTCAAGGATAAAGAGTTTGACTTTAGTTTTGCTTTTGGCGATCTGGGCAGGTTTCGTGTCAATGCTTTTCATGAGCGGGGCAATTTGGCGGCCGCTCTGCGATTGATACCCAACGAGATTTTGACAATCGAGCAATTGGGTTTACCTCAAATTGTGAATAAATTCGCGAATTATCCAAGGGGTTTAGTATTGGTAACCGGACCAACTGGCTCCGGTAAGTCCACAACCTTGGCTGCCTTAATCCACAAGATTAATAATGAAAAATCTGTACATATTATTACTATTGAGGATCCTATAGAGTTCACCCACAAGAGCAAAAAATCGGTTATTGTTCAGAGGGAAGTTCATTATGATACTTATTCGTTTAGCGCGGCATTGCGCAGTAGTTTGCGTCAAGATCCAGATGTCGTGCTATTGGGAGAGATGCGCGATTTGGAAACAATCGCGGCCGCTATTACCATAGCCGAAACGGGTCACTTGGTGTTTGCGACTTTGCATACTAATTCCGCGTCTCAGAGTATTGATCGTATGATTGATGTATTTCCACCTCATCAGCAGTCACAGATTAGAACTCAGTTGGCTAATATTCTTGTGGCAATTTGCGCCCAGCGGCTTGTTCCGACTATTGGTGGTGGACGTGTCGCGGCTGCTGAGATTTTGGTTGCGACGCCCGCCGTGCGTAATATCATCCGTGAAGGCAAAAGTCATCAGCTAGAAGCGGTGATACAGACTGGTGCGGAGTTTGGTATGCAATCTATGGACAAGACTTTGGTTAATCTCATTCATGCGGGTACTATTACTTATGATGAGGCACGCAATGTTGCAGTGGATATCGAGGAACTTGATAGATTAATGAGAGATTAAGAGGACTAAGTAAATGCTAACCTTTAAGTATGTGGCGCGAGATCCTGCTACTAATCAAAAAATCAGCGCGGAAGTTCAGGCGGAGAGCGAGCAAGCCGCCGCTAAGTTGATTCACCAGCAAGGCTTAGCACCAATCGATATTAAATTACAAGATGTTAAGGGCGGTGTATTAGGCGGCTTTCGGAACCGCGTAAAAACCAAAGACAAAATCTTGTTTTCCCGCCAACTTTCCACGCTGATAAATGCTGGCTTGCCCTTGGTACAGAGCTTGAGGAGCGTTGCTAAACAAACCGAAAGCAAACCGCTCAAGGTGGTTATCAACAATATCATAAGTGACGTAGAGGGTGGTTCCGCGCTTTCGGCGGCCTTAGGGCGTCATCCGTTGGTGTTTAATACGGTGTTTATCAATATGATCGCAGCCGGTGAGGTGTCTGGTACATTGGACGAGGCTTTGGATCGTTTGGCATTCCAGCAAGAAAAGGACGCGGAGGTCATGAGCAAAGTACGGGGAGCCATGGTCTATCCCATAATTGTGGTTATTGTTATGTTGGGGGTTGTTGGGTTTATGGTCATTACCGTGTTGCCACAAGTTGAGATTTTGTACGATGGTCTTCCTGGGTCCAAGTTGCCCCTGGTAACAGTTATATTGTTAGCTGTGTCACACCTGGTTGTTAAGTTTTGGTATATATTTATTATTACTTTGGTCCTGGGTGGGTTTGTGGTGAGTCGCTGGGCTCGTACGTTTGGGGGCAAGAGGGTTATAGATGCGGCAAAAATGAAAGCGTGGCCTATAGGGCCGTTATTTATGAAGTTGTATATGGCTCGTTTTGCTCGTACTGCTGCTACGTTGGTATCCAGTGGTGTGCCTTTGTTGCAAGTACTAGAGATAACTTCTCAGGCGGTAAATAATATACATATTCAGGAATCATTAGAAGCTGCTATAGAAAAGGTCAAAGGCGGCAAGTCGTTGTCAGAAGCCATAGAAAATGATCGGAATTTTTTAGAACTAGTACCAAATATGCTCAGAATTGGTGAGCAATCCGGGGCTATAGAGCAAATGCTCACCAAAACAGCTGATTATTACGAAAAAGAAGTCGACAATCAGATAAAAGCCATATCTACCATCATAGAACCAGCCATGATGGTAGTGATAGGAATTATGGCGTTTATTATCGTTGCCGCGGTATTGCTCCCCATCTATGGTCTGGCAGGTCAAAATATCATTAAATAAGATCTATCCCGGGACTTATCCACAGCTTATAAGACGTACGTACTAATAGAGATAGATAATGCTTGCGCTTATTGGAATAACTTTGTAGAATCAGGTTATCAATATTAAATTACATATTCAAAGGGGGCATTTGCTCATGTATACGAAACTAAAACAACGACAACAAGGCTTCTCCATCATCGAAGTCATGATTGTTATGGC
>CAYGIR010000032.1:0-10327 GCA_964349985.1 uncultured Candidatus Saccharibacteria bacterium | reverse complement strand
GGCAAAACTTCCTTGTAGCCGGGTAATTGCTGACTTGCAGGATTAGAGACAAGAGTTACAGTGTCTCCCACTTTAGCCTCTCGCGTAGTTTTGAGATTAGTCACAATATATCCGATCTCACCACTCGCTAGCTTTTGCTCAGCAACCATATCCGGGCGCAGAGCGCCAACCTCCAAAGCAATTCCATTGGCACCGGTCGCCATCATTTTGATTGGCGCGTTTTTAATAATCTCTCCCTCAAAAACCCTCACATACAAAATCACCCCCCGATAATCATCATAATAACTATCAAAAATCAACGCCCGCGTATGAAAAGCCCCTGCGTGAGAGGTCGATCCTTTCACATGGTGGGGGGGTGGAATGTCGGATACGATGTGCTCCAGGACGGACTCAACGCCTTGACCGGTTTTGGCAGATATTTGTAAGATATCTTCTTGCTTGCACCCTAGTAAGCTTATTATTTCGGCACTGACTCGTTCAACATCCGCTGCTGGTAAATCTATTTTATTCAGTACGGGAATTATCGTTAAATCAGCCGCAACCGCAAGATAAACATTAGCCAAGGTCTGAGCTTGGATACCCTGGCTAGCATCTACGACTAATATCGCCCCTTCGCATGCCTCCAGGCTACGTGAAACTTCGTAACTAAAATCAACATGACCTGGCGTATCAATAAGATTCAATTGATATTCAATTGAATCTGAGTTATGAGCTACGAGCAGTGAGCCTTGACTTTCGCCTCTTTGCTCTTTGCTCTTTGCTCTTTGCTCGCTTGTCTTGTATTTCATACGGACTGGGGCAAGCTTTATGGTGATTCCTTTTTCTCGTTCTAAATCCATCTTGTCCAGCAGTTGTGCCTTCATGTCTCGTTTATCTACAGTCCCTGTCATTTCTAATAATCGATCAGCTAAGGTAGATTTACCATGATCAATGTGCGCGATAATACAAAAATTCCGAATAAGTGCTTGATCCATTGTTATGATAGTGTATCACCTCTGTTATGCATTGACAAGCATCGATTGTTAGTGATATAATATGGAAATGTCAGAAACAATTCGCAATAACGACCCCGAAGTAAATCCAGGCTCTACGGTTGATTGGGCAGAATCTATGCGTAATATTGGAGGCTTTGAGAGAACTTATGCCAAATTTCCTGATATCTTAAAGCCCAAATCAGATCAACCACCCAGGCCTGGGGCACCAGCAACCCCAGCTGTTAGAGAAAACAACGCGAGTCTGCCACCTTCTCCCGAATCCTAGACTTTTATTGGACGAAAGATAAATTGCTTGGTTTTGGCTATAATTGGGCGAACTTCTGCCAAATCAAATAGTGCGGAAATCCAAAGATGAACTAGCAAAGTTACTAATGCGATACTGCCCAATTTGCTACCCAACGTAATTAAACCAACATCAGTTGCCCGGAGTGGAAAAATAGAAAGCATCACAAAAGCCGTTAATAAACTGAATCCCGTCACAGATAATATCCTACCAACACCATGCCAAAATTCTGTATTGAGCAGGCGATTATCCCTGTAAAGCATTATTCCTAACAAAATAGTAACCTCACTAAACGCTACCAGCGATTGCGCCATGGCCAATCCCGCTACATTATAAGTATCAGGCTTTGCCAAGCTAAATGCTAAAACAATATTTAATATAATCGCAAATATCGACACGAATAGTGGGGTTTGAGTATCCTTCTGAGCGTAAAACCAACGCGAAATAATACTATAAAGAATTCTAAAAAATATCGCCGCCGTCAGATACCCAAAAATCAATGACACTTGTGGAGCAACGCTACTAAATAAGAGCCGCGCCAAATATGCGCGACAAAAGAAACAAATAACCAATATCGGCATAGTGACCCAGATCATACTGCGTAATATCTGCAGAAATTCTTTACGAAAAAGATCTGGACGGTTTTGAGATAAACGAGCCGTAAGCCGTGGAAACGCCGCTGTGGCTATTGATGTTCCGAGCAGAGCAACTGGTACATTCATAAGTGTTAAAGCATAGTTGTACGAGCTAATCGCTCCAATCCCAAGATGGGCGGCACGATTAGTCTCGACAATACTATTTAATTGATCTATGCCTTGATCGACCGACCGCGATGGCAGTTGCCGGAGAACGCTGTGGAAATCACGACTACGCCACATAATTTTTGGACGCCATCTAAAACCCAGACCATAAAGCCCTAAACACGCGACTAGAAGCTGCAAAATTCCGCCAATTAATGCGCCAATCCCAAGTCCAACAATTCCAAGATTATATTTGAATACATAGACACTGATAATAATCGATAAGTTATAAAATAATGGTGCCAGAGCATAGAAGAAAAACCGTCCAAAAGTTTGCTGAACGCTAGTGAGTACCCCCGACATGGTAAAAAGTAGTGGATTAATAGCGATTAGGCGCATGATCAAGACTGCCTGGCGCAAATTTTCTCCAGACAGTTTTGGTGCCACAATATGATGAATTAGTGGCTCCGCAAAAATAAATATTACAACTGCCACTCCTGTCATGACAATGGCGAGCATGTTTAGAAGACTGGTTACCAATTCCCACACGCCCTTTTTATCACCTCGAGCAAGATGATCGGCCAAAAATGGCATGAACGCCACTCCCAACGCTCCTGCCGCGATGGTATAGAAAAAGAAGTCAGGAATTTGAAAAGCAGCAAAAAACGCATCGGTTGATCCAGGGTCCAGCTGAGTGAAATTAGCACTTATCAAGCGATTACGAAGAAAACCAAGAATTTGACCAGCCAAAGCAACACCAATCAATATTGCCGCAGCACTTCCAAATGAAGCACGTTTGTTTGCCCGGGTAAGTATACGATTCATTCCCTGCTATTATAGAGTAACTTGTGACTAGTAACTATCCGAAGTTTTATATCAACCATAGATGACAAATTAATCCTGAATGGACATGTGCCTTCGATCCACGTGAGCCCAGTAGAACTCGTCACTCTAAATAATCTAATAAAGTGAGGCTTCTTTGGGCATCTTAGAGCCTTTGAGAATTTCTAATGCCTCTTCGGCTTCTACGGTTTCTTTTGCAAGTAGGGCATCCTTGAGAGCATCTAGCTTATCGCGGTTGGATTTTATAACCATACGAGCACGTGCAGCCGCTTCTGTTATCAATGCCTCGACCTCATCATCGATCATCTTAGCCGTTTCGTCAGAATATTGTCGCTCATGCATTACCCGCTCCAGCATTATGCCTTCCTCTACATGAAAAACCTGGTCGCGAAGTTGTTTGCCCATTCCTTGATTTACAATCATTTCGCGAGCTAATTCGGCGGCCTTTTGCAAATCAGAACCAGCACCTGTTGTGACACGGTCTTTGCCAAACACAATTTCCTCCGCGATACGGCCACCCAACATTCGAGCCAAAACATCTTTGTATTCGATTATGCTGTGGTAGCTTTTGTCCTCTGGTGGTATAAACCAAGTCACACCACCAGTTCCGCCACGAGGAATAATCGTAACTTTGTGCACCATGTCACTGTCTGGCAATACGTGCCCCACAATTGCGTGTCCGGCTTCATGATAGGCGGTCAATTCTTTTTCTTTGTCACTCATGATTTTACTTTTGCGCTCTGGGCCTATGGCGACTTTCTCAAACGCAGATGTAACGTCTTCAGATGTGATGGTTTTGCGATTATGTCGTGCGGCTACAATAGCGGCCTCATTGGCGATGTTGGCTAGGTCAGCACCACTACTACCAGCGCTTTTAGCCGCCAAAGCATCAAGATCTACGTTGCTGTCCAGTGGTTTTTTGGCAAAATGAACCTTCAGAATTGCGGCACGATCTTTGCGATCTGGTAAATCAATGTTTACACGGCGATCAAAACGTCCTGGTCGCAATAAGGCTGGATCTAACACGTCGGATCGGTTGGTAGCGGCCAGCACAATTACATTTATGCCTTGTTCAAATCCGTCCATTTCAACCAATATTTGATTGAGAGTTTGTTCTCGTTCATCATGCCCGCCACCCATTCCAGAACCTCGACGACGTCCAACCGCGTCAATCTCGTCCACAAATATGATGCATGGCGCGTTCTTTTTGGCCTTGGCAAACAAATCACGCACCCGTGACGCTCCAACCCCAACAAACATCTCTACGAATTCAGAACCAGATATGCTAAAAAACGGCACTCCGGCTTCCCCGGCAACCGCTCTAGCCAGCATAGTTTTACCAGTTCCGGGCGGACCAACCAACATCACGCCCTTGGGAATCTTTGCTCCAACTGATTCAAACTTTTTAGGAAACTTCAAAAATTCAACTATTTCTTCTAAGTCTTGTTTGGCTTCTTCAGACCCAGCGATATCCTTAAATACTACCTTGTCCTTTTCATTACCATACAATCGGGCACGACTCTTGCCAAAACTCATTGCTTGATTCCCCTGACCCTGAGCACTCCGAAGGATGAAAAATAGAACCAAACTAATTATCAGAACCGGAACAATCGAAAGCCCGATCTGTGCCCATGTATTACCACTGTTGGATGCAGGCTGAGGGTCTATTTCTAGATCTTTTATATCTTTGTTCAGACCTTGATCGTAAATTGTTGAACTCGACTCTTTGTGCGATAACTCGCTTGGCTTGTCTTCACCTTTTTTTGTCACAATTACTTCTTCGTTCCCTTTGATTGTGATTTTTTTGATTTCGCCAGCATTTGCCTGACTGATCACTTCTGATAGCGGAACCTTTTTGAGGGTACTAGGATTTGCAAAAGATGCGAATATAATCATCCCGAATATAGCTAGGAGGATCAAAAAGCCGACATTCTTGAAGCCCTTACGATTATCTCTGCCTTTGGAATTATTGCTTGCGAATGGTTTTTTTGAATTCATATGTTTATATATTATACAGAAGTCATAAATGATTACTAGCGGTCCGCAAGTCCGAGTGCCAATAATTTACTAAATTTTACTCGACTTACTATGCCTAGGGTTTTTCTATCAATGCTAATACGTCTCTCTTAATATTTAATCTAAACTTTTTATCAACATCTATGCTCTGTCCATTGCGCCCTATTTTCATGGCCGTAACCATACGGTCAATAGTTTTTCTAGTAATGTTTTTTACTCCTTGACGTCTGAGCCAGACATGCGCGACTTCCTTGGCAATATCATGAGGCAACCCAATAAACCACCCTCTGGATAACTCATTCAGGGCAGGTTGAATATGAAGTAACCCTTCTAAATGAGCATCCAGCTCTTGATTTAAAGCACTTAATTGGTCCAGAAGTATCAGTAGTTGCGCCCGCTTGGCCTCGGAAAACTTAGATAAAATGTTAGCCCGTATGTAGTTACGGGTATAGGTTGTGTCCCTGTTTGTAGGATCTTCCCGCCAAGCAATCATATGAGTATTCGCATATTCACGCAATCGTTCTTTGTCGTAGGCTAATAATGGCCTAACGATGTCATCAGTACTTTTCAGCGATGTTAGCCCGCGTCGCCCTGTGCCCCTAATCAGATTAAAAATCACTGTTTCCAATACATCGTCTTGATGATGGGCAGTGATAATGGCTTTGGCGGTGCTAGCCCTACGAACTTTTTCCAAAAATTTGTAGCGTTCAGCCCTAGCCCTTGCCTCACTAACACCAGGTCCTAGTTTAGCTTCCTCATATACAAATGGTAGTTTGTGCGCTAAAGCAATATTTTGTACAAGCTTTCGATCTTTGTGAGAGTCTGATCTGATACCATGATCAAAATGCGCTATAACAAGTTTTAGCTTAGTATTCTGCCGTAAGAGATCGAGCAAAACCATAGAATCAACACCACCGCTGACAGCAACTACATATGTTCCGGTATCGACCCTAATTCGCATGTATTTATCTTACTACTTTACACGCATTTCGCACTTAGCCGTTGAGGCCAGTTTGCGCCTAGCTGGCTACAAACTGGCCAACGGCTAAGTGCGAAACGCGTGCTTTATAGAGCTATACGTATTCCTGCCAAGATTTTAATGCACGCGGTGAAACACCCGCTTCCCCAAGACATTTTAGTAGTAGACGACCAGTCTCAGCATTAGTAATTAATGGCAAATGATTATCTATCGCCAAACGTCTAATGACATAACCATCCGTTGTTTCTTCCACGATTGACGGTACGTTTATCATAAGAGCAATTTTATGCTTTGCAATGGCAGTTGCAACGCTCGGTTCTTTTTGTTCATAAACTTTTCGTAACCGGGTTGTTTCAACGTTGTGTGATCTCATAAACTTATGTGTTCCAGCCGTCGTATAGATTTTCCAACCTTGTCTAACCAAACTAGCGACTTCATCTACGTATTTATACTTTTGCTCGTCTGGCAAGCTCAGAAATATGGTTTTAGCTTTGATATTTTGCTCGGTCGCCAACCAGGAGGCATAAAACGCCTCGCCAATATCCCGTCCGATACAAGCAACCTCCCCAGTCGATGCCATCTCTACTCCTGATACTGGATCTGCTCCCTTGAGTCTGTTATATGAAAACTGCGGACTTTTTACTCCAACATAATCAAGCTCTAAAGTTTGATATGTTTTATTATTCTTGATACCCAACATCGCTTCAGTGGCGATTTCGATAAAATTCTGATTAGACACCTTAGATACAAACGGAAAAGATCTCGATGCCCTGACATTGCACTCAATGACTTTTAATTCGTTATCTTTGGCGATAAATTGGACGTTAAAGGGCCCGGAAATATTTAAGCTACTAATAATATGCTCTGTAATCTGTCTAGCTCCTCGCACGGTTTCTAAATATAATCTTTGGGCTGGAAAAACCACTGTGGCATCGCCAGAATGTACGCCAGCATTTTCAATATGTTCAGATATGGCATAGATGAGTAAGTTACCGTTTTGCGCCACCCCGTCAATTTCAAGCTCCTTGGCATTACTGATAAATTGCGAAATAACGACTGGATGGTCTGGAGACAAGAGCGTCGCCTCATCTAAATACTGTTTGAGTTGTTGCTCGTTAGTAACCACATTCATTGCGCCACCTGATAACACATAGGATGGTCTGATTAGTAATGGATAACCAACTTTGGTTGCAAACTTTTTGACAGATGCAAGAGTTGTAACTTCATCCCACGCAGGTTGGTCTATTCCCGCCTCACTCAACATTGACGAGAATTTTTGACGGTCTTCCGCTCTATCAATTTGCTCTGGCGAAGTACCAAGAATTGGATAACCAGCTCGATAAAGTGGCAAAGCGAGATTATTTGCTATCTGCCCCCCTACTGAAACAACAATTGACTTTGGCTTTTCGAAGTCAGCAATATCCCGAATACGCTCCTGTGTAAGCTCCTCAAAATATAACCTATCGGATCTATCAAAGTCCGTAGATACGGTTTCTGGATTGGAGTTCACTATAATTGTGGGGACGTTATGCTTGCGAAGGGTTTTAGCGGTATTGACCGCACACCAATCAAACTCAACCGAAGAACCGATGCAGTACGGCCCTGAGCCCAAAATAATTATTGGCTTTGTCAATCGATCAACATCATGGGTAATACCGTGGTAAGTGACATAGAGGTAGTTGGTAGACGCTTCGACTTCACCCGCCAAAGTATCAATTTGTTTTATAATCGGTAGCACGCCTAATTTTATACGCCGTGCACGAATATGTTCTTCATCGGTATGTGTAAGTCCGGCAATTTCTACATCTGAGAAACCTTTTTGCTTGGCCATTAACAAGATAGGTCTGGTAAGCGATTCATTTTTGATTAAGGTTTCTGTTTGCGCTATGTCATTAATATGCCCCAAAAACCATTTATCGATTTTGGACAGTTGGTGAATTTGGTCGATCGTAACACCCTCTTTGAGGGCCTGATAAATCGCAAAAATACGTTTGTCGGTAGGATTGGCGATAAGTTCTAGTGGATTCTTGGACTCAAATGGGTGCATGGTCAAACCTTGCGCGCCAATATTTAGCATACGAATGGCCTTTTGAAGTGCTTCTGGAAAACTGCGACCGAGTGCCATAACCTCCCCCACACTTTTCATTTCTGTGCCGATGGTGTGATCACTGGATTTAAGCTTAGCAAGATCCCATCGTGGCATCTTAACAGCAATATAATCAAGGGCTGGCTCAAAAAAAGCCGACGTTGTACCGGTAACGGAATTCTTTAGTTCATGCAAACGATAGCCGAGCATTAATTTGCTAGCAACGAGCGCCAGCGGATAACCCGTTGCTTTAGATGCCAAAGCGCTGGAACGACTTAAGCGGGCATTTACTTCAATGACCCGATAATCACCGTTGTTGGGATTGAGGGCGTACTGAATATTACATTCACCAATTATCCCCAGATGATTAATAGTCTGAATGGCAATCTGACGCAAGCGATGATATTCCTCGTTTGTTAATGTTTGCGAGGGTGCCACTACTATACTCTCGCCAGTGTGTATACCCATTGGATCCAGGTTTTCCATGTTACAAACTGTTATTGTATTACCGTCGCAATCACGCACAACCTCATACTCAACTTCTTTCCAGCCTGCCAAATATTCCTCTATCAACACTTGAGGAACGACTCTTAAAACCTCGTTTACTTTTTGTGTTAATTCGCTGTGATTGTTCATGCGCCCGGAGCCCAGACCACCAAGGCTGTATCCGGAACGTAGCATAACTGGATAGCCGATTTCGCGAGCCGCCGCCAGAGCTTGCAGTAATGTATTGGCGGCTATACTCCGAGCTGTTTTAACGCCTATTTGAGTTAGGGCTATTTTGAATAAATCTCGATCTTCGGTTGTTTTAATTACTGGTACTGGTGTTCCGAGTACCCGAATACCCATTTTTTTGAATACTCCAGCGTCGTACAAACTCAGACCAAGATTTAACGCTGTTTGACCGCCAAAACTCAACATTACCGCGTCTGGCTTTTCGCGCTCTAGGATTTTGGTGACTGTTGCTATATTTAACGGTTCGAGATACACCCTATCAGCCATATCAGAATCTGTTTGAACAGTGGCAATATTTGGATTGATCAACACCGTTTTGATATTTTCTTCCTTTAGTGCTTTTATCGCCTGAGAGCCGGAATAATCAAACTCGCCGGCTTGCCCGATGCGCAAACCGCCTGAACCAAAAATCACTATTTTATTAAGCTTCATTTGTTTATAAACTCCGCGAATTTTTGAAATAACCAAGCGGTATCAGTTGGCCCGGGACAAGCTTCGGGGTGGAATTGCACGGAAAAAAACGGTTTGGCTTTATGTTCAATTCCTTCCACAGAATTATCATTTAGATTTCTAAACGATACTCGCCAACCGGCTGGTAGTGATTTTTCGTCTATGGCGTAGCCGTGATTTTGGCTGGTTATGTAACAGCGATTACTACCCGTTTCCATACAAGGCTGATTATGACCTCTGTGACCAAATGGTAATTTATAAGTTTTCGCACCGGTGGCTAAGCCCATAATTTGGCTACCTAGACAAATCCCAAACACCGGCTTGCCTATGGTCAAAGCTTTTTTGGTAATGTCTATAGTCGCCTCATAATCCGTTGGGTCCCCTGGTCCATTTGACAGCAACACACCATCATATTCCTCCGCCGTGTAATCATAATCTGCCGGAACCCGTCTGACTCGTATCGGCAGGTCGAGCAAACTGCGTAAAATATTCTTTTTGGCACCACAGTCAACCAATACAACGGTGGTTTTGAATTGCTCGTTATAGTTTATCGGCTTTGATACATAATATGGCTCAATGTCTACCCGTAGATCAGCAGGGTCTTGTGGCTTCTCGCTGATAACGCCCTTTATTGTCCCTCCCGTCCGTAAATGTTTTGTGAGAGCTCTAGTGTCAACATCTGTCAAAATCGGTATATTCTGAGATTTTAGCCAATCAAGCAACGGCATATCCGCTTTGACATGACTCCAAATTCTGGTAGCCTCACTCATAATCACGCCCTTGACATGAATTTTATCTGACTCCACAGATGCCAGCTCAACCCCATAATTACCGATCAATGGATATGTAAAAACTAGTATTTGTCCAGCATAGGACGGATCTGTGAGTGACTCTACATACCCCGTCATGCCGGTGTTAAATACTACTTCACCAGCAAAACTACCGTGTTGCCAATTTGGTGCCAGGCCTGAAAACCTAGTGCCATCACTTAAAAATAAATGTGCTGATTTTTTGGCAAAAAAAATGCTCCCGCTGGAGCTATTAGTGGCTTTTTGATTGGATTTTTTAGGGTTTTCTAGCATAGGCATACTAGGATTAAAGTTTAACATACAATACTATCATTACAAAGTTTATTTTGTTTCGCTTATACTCGACTTACCCAAAATCGCCCGTTCCCAGAGTGAATTATCTCGAGCGAAA
>CAYGIR010000031.1:0-10518 GCA_964349985.1 uncultured Candidatus Saccharibacteria bacterium | reverse complement strand
CTCTTGTCTCTAATCCTGCAAGTCAGCAATTACCCGGCTACAAGGAAGTTTTGCCGTTTGTTTATGCCGGCTTTTTCCCAGAGAGTAATGATAAATATCAAGAGCTCAAAGATGCCATTGAAAAACTTTCCTTAAGTGATTCGGCTTTACAATTTGTGCCGGAGAATTCGCCAGTTTTGGGCTTTGGTGTTCGGATTGGGTTTTTGGGGTTACTGCATATGGACATCGTGCGCGAACGATTGGAGCGCGAATACAATCTTGAATTGGTAGTAACCAATCCTTCCACGGATTATCAGGTAACTCTCAATAACGGCCAAGAGCTGGATATTAAGTCTGCCAGTGAATTGCCTGATGTATCTAACGTCAAAGAAATACGTGAACCGTGGGTAAATGGTGAAATAATTGTACCGAATGAATATGTGGGAGGAGTTTTACAGCTCATCGCTAGCAAGCGGGGGCAACAAAAAAATTTAAGTTATGTAGACAAACGGGCATTAATAGCTTTTGAAGCCCCGTTGGCAAATCTGTTGACTGATTTTTACGATCAGCTCAAAAGTACCACTAGTGGCTACGGCAGTTTTAATTATGAACTGTCAGATTATCGCGCCCAAGATTTGGTCCGGCTAGATTTTTATATTGCCGGAGAAATGGTTAACGCGTTAAGTATTATGGTACATCGTAGCGAGTCGCAATCTTTGGGTCGAACAGTCGTAGAAAAATTGAAGGATGTCATTCCTCGTCAGAATTTTCAGGTTTCTCTACAGGCCGCCATTGGCGGCAAATTCATCGCCCGCGAAGACATAAGTGCCTTCCGCAAAGACGTCACAACTGGCCTGTATGGTGGTGACGTTTCGCGTAAGAAAAAAGTTTTAGCAAAACAAGCCAAAGGCAAAAAACGCATGAAGAGGTTCGGCAAAGTAGATATCCCCGCCGAAGCTTTCACGGTGATGTTAAAACGGGATTAGCTATGTAACCTCAACCACTTATAAGACGCTCAGTTCTTATTAACACCTATAAAAGCTAAGGCGTAAGACATTCTACTATTTAACTTCCACTATCAATGAAGTTATATAGGCATCAGCATTACCCGAACGAACTTCTGGGAAGCCGTATCCTTCCCATTTTCTAGGAATTTGTTCAAATTGTGTGCAAAGTGTTTGATAAGTGGTGGTTGATGGCAAATAAACTTGTGTAAGATTATTCTTATTATACATATTATAAAGTAACATCCATGAGCTACCCGCGGTGATTCGATATCTTACGCAAGTTCGGATATTTTTACCTTTAAACACTGTTGCTATATTATTCAGACGATCAGTACTCCCCATTCTTGCACCAGAATTTGGGGTAGTAACACCTGATTTAACCAGGGCCACGGTAAAATTATTACTTGGATCCCGTGTCAATACAGCACCATCACTTAATGATAATTGTCTTGCTGTTTCTGCATAGGTATAAACTATACCTCCATTGGGGGTTGCCGCACTACTGAAAGCTAGCTTCCAAACCCCAAACCCACCGAAAACTAACACAAAAACAAGGGCTACCATTACCCTGGGCTGCTTGAGCTTGCTCAAAAAACTAAATCCGCTTTTCTGTTTAGATTTGGCCATTTTTATTCCTTATGGTTACTTTATGACCCCAGCGTATCGGGGGGGGGCTGGTTTAGTCAAGCTTTTTATTGGACCTGTCGCAAAACTCCCTTATCCACAGATCGAATAACCTCGGCTACAAACAGTTTTTCCTCTTTCAATGTAACTTCAGGTACCTCTCCTTCAGACAAAACAGTTTTCGCTCGAGCTGATTCGGTCTGGGAACGAACGATTTTGCGACAGGTCCAATAAAGTCATAAGTAATTTACAAATAGTATACATTGTAATTAGCTGAAACAGAGAAGTATTTTGACTGGGATGAGCTAAAAAAACGCCAAACTAAAGGCTGAACGGGATGTTTGTTGTGAAGATGTACAGGTGGTAATTGAAGAGGGCAGATTATTAGATAACATAGCGCATCCGAACCAGCACAAATATAAAGGACAAAGAATTTTCGTCGTTGAAATGAATAATTATGTGTTTCTAGTGCCTTTTGTAGAGGACGATAGTAAAATATTTTTAAAAACCATTTATCCAAGCAGGAAATTTACTAATGAATATTTAATTAAAAGGAGGAAGTTATGAAATATTACGCCCTGAATGATATAGAACAACAAGAACTGGATATCATAGAGAAAGCTCTGGACGAAGGCACATTAGAGAGCGTCTCTAATTTAGAGCAGGAAAAAAAGCGACTACAATTGATAGCTAAGCATACGCTAAACAAAACCAGGAATATTAATATTCGACTATCAGAACGGGATTTGTACAAACTCAAGGCACGGGCTGCCCATGAGGGCATACCCTACCAAACACTTGTTTCCTCCATATTGCACCGTTCCACGGCTAACAAAAACTAAAGTTTTAGCAAAACAAGCCAAAGGCAAAAAACGCATGAAACGTTTCGGTAAAGTAGATATCCCCTCCGAAGCTTTCACAGTCATGCTTAAACGCGACTAATATCATCACGATTTTCGCATTTTTCATTACCCCAGATTATGCCAAACCGGCTACAAACGGTTTTTTTGACCTTCTTGTAGCTCCCTTTCAAAGAAGATTGTTTTCATTCTACGGGGAACAATCTGGTATCTATATGATGCGAAATTCGTGGTTACATAAAGCCCCGCGAAATTCAAAACTCCGCGGGGTATTTTCACGCGTGTTTGTTTGATTATTATATTACTCTCACATGTTCAAAAATGCACGTTTTGGGAACCTTAGTCCAGGTCTGGTATGATTGTTACTAAATGCTTAGATATCTAACAAAGTTTCAGCAGTTGCTTGCTAATTATCACGTATCTGAGGATAGCAAGCAAATTTTGGCATCCACGGAGTTAGTTTTGCTACTCGCCGCTTCTGGAAGTGGGCGCAATACAGTGATTCGTGAATTGGTGAAAACTAAAGAGTATCATTTTATTATTTCAGATACGACTCGACAGCCACGGGTCAATGATGGTGTGATGGAGCAAAATGGGGTTGAATATTGGTTTAGAGACGAGCTAGATGTTTTAGATGATTTGCAAAATGGCAGGTTTTTGGAGGCTGAGTTAATTCACAATCAGCAAGTCTCGGGCATAAGTATGAGAGAGCTCCAAAATGCCCATGATGAAAAACGTATAGCAATTACAGATGTTGATCGGGGCGGGCTGCAAAATATTGTTCAGGCAAAACCCGATGCGATAGCAGTATTGTTATTACCACCATCATTCGAGGAATGGCAACTACGGATGTTGAATAGGGGTGAGATGACATCAGGCGAACACAGACGTCGCTTAGTGACGGCTTGTCAAATATTCACTATGGCGCTAGAAAATAAATATTTCAAGTTTGTGATCAATAATAATGTCACAGATGCCGTCGAGCAGATCAAAACTCTTTCGTCCGAATCATCAGGTACCGCACAAGAAACCGCTCATCAGCTAGCCAGTGTATTGCTAGCCAAAACACAGTTATACCTAGAATCAAACTAGCACTCTTGACACCCGAGTGCCAGTACGTGTAAACTGGCACTATGTTAGGAGGAGTGCTATGACAATCAGACAACAACAAATTTTAATCGCTATTGTTGAGCAATATGCGGAAGTTGCTAGTCCTGTCGGTTCGTCACTGTTAGCAAAGGTTTTTGGCGTTTCATCAGCAACAATACGAGCAGAGATGGTTGAATTGGAAAATTTAGGACTGATTCATCAACCACATACAAGTGCCGGCAGAGTACCGACTGATACGGGTTATCGTTGCTATGTAAATCATATCCAAAGCTCGCAGCAAGGAGTATCAGAACGCCGTGGTGAAAGAGCGTTAACCGCAAGGGTAGAAGGCGGGGGTTTACCGGAACGAACGATCAGAAATGCCGTAGATACTTTAGTTGAGCTAACGCATAATCTGGGGCTTGCGACTATCGGTGATCAGCTTTATATGAGTGGTTTATCCAATTTGTTTGGTCAGCCGGAATTTGTCGGTGGCGCGCATGTTCAGCAAATCGCTCGCTTACTAGATAATTTAGAACCTTGGCTACGCGAGACATCACCTAATCAACCGCTGAGTGTGTATATAGGTGCTGAAAATCCTATTGGAAGTAGTGCTAACGCCACATTGATCATAAGTCGATTCAGGAGTTCATACAGTGATCGTAGTTATATTGGAGTACTTGGTCCAACTCGTCAGCAATATCGTGATGTGATGGGTTTGGTAGAACACGCTGGTCGTACGTTGGAGGAGGCACTTTATGAGTAATCAGAAACCAAAAATCATCAAAAATCATCAAATAGTGGAGCTTGAATCAAAAATCCAAGAACTTACCGAGGCCTTACAAAGAGAACGCGCCGATGCTGATAATATTCGTCGTCGTCATGACGAACAAATTGGTAATCTCAAAAGTTCGGTTAAAGTCAGTGTTATCCGTGATCTGTTGCCGGTCATAGATAACTTTGAGCGAGCACTTAAGCATGTTCCACAAGAACTTGCTAATGATGAGTATATAAAAGGCGTTCAAGGCGTAGTAAAGCAATTTGAAGATACGCTGGCAAATATGGGGGTGGAACGCATAAAGACGGTCGGTCAAGTTTTTGACCCACGCTTACATGAAGCAATGAGCATGGAAGATGGCGATGGTACGATTGAAGTTGTTTGCGAGGAACTTCAATCTGGCTTTTGCTTGGGCAACCAAATCATTCGCCATGCCATGGTAAAGGTAAAAATGGAACCGAATTTAAAGAATAATATAATAAAGGAGAAATAATATGAGTAAAATAATAGGAATAGATTTAGGAACAACAAACAGTGCGATGGCGGTTATGCAAGCTGGGAAGGCCGAAATTATTGCTAATAGTGAAGGCGCGCGTACCACGCCGTCAGTTGTGGCTGTCAATAAAAATGGCGAACGGCTTGTTGGGCAAGTAGCCCGCCGTCAACAAGTTACCAATTCCGCTAACACTATATACGAGGTTAAGCGTTTAATCGGACGTAATTTTGATGACAAAGAAGTCCAGCGTGATTTAAAACTCATGGGATACGAAATTGTCAAAAGTGGTAAAAGTGTCAAAGTAAAAATGGGCGACAAAGAATACAGCCCAGAAGAAGTCAGTGCCATGATTTTAGGCAAACTCAAAGCTGATGCCGAAGCTTTTCTAGGTAGCCCAGTTACGGAAGCTGTCATCACCGTACCAGCTTATTTTGATGATTCACAACGTCAAGCTACCAAAGACGCCGGTAAAATAGCCGGTTTGGAAGTCAAGCGCATTATCAATGAACCAACCGCCGCCGCATTGGCTTATGGACTGGATAAAGCCGATAAAAAAGATGAAAAAATTGCCGTCTATGACCTAGGTGGCGGAACATTTGACGTGTCAATTCTAGAGCTTGGCGATGGAGTTTTTGAAGTCAAATCAACCAATGGTGATACACACCTTGGCGGTGCCGATTTTGATCGTATAATTGTAAATTATCTAAAAGATGAGTTCAAAAAAGAACAAGGCGTGGATTTGACAGATGATAAAGCCGCCATGCAGCGTTTGCGTGATGAGGCCGAAAAAGCCAAGATTGAACTATCAACAACCAATGAAGTAAATATCAACTTGCCATTTTTGACCGCCGATGCCGATGGTCCAAAACACTTTGAGCACAAATTGACCAGAGCAAAACTGGAAAGTTTAGTCGGTGAATTGATTGATAAAACGGCTGATCCGTGCCAAAAGGCACTTAAAGATGCTGGGCTAAAATCCAGTGATATTGATGCTATTGTGCTGGTTGGCGGGATGACTCGTATGCCGGCCGTTCAGGAAAAGGTCAAGAAGATTTTTGGCAAAGATCCTATGAAAGGCGTTAATCCAGATGAGGTTGTAGCTGTTGGTGCGGCTATTCAGGGAGGTGTTTTGCAGGGTGATGTCAAAGATGTACTACTTCTGGATGTTACGCCGTTAAGCCTGGGTATAGAAACTTTAGGTGGTGTTGCCACCAAGCTAATTGAGCGTAATACCACCATTCCAACCTCTAAAAGTGAAACTTTCAGTACGGCTGCCGATAATCAACCACAGGTAGAAATTCACGTGGTTCAGGGCGAACGCGAAATGGTTTCAGACAATAAATCTTTAGGTCGCTTTGTTTTGGACGGTATCCCAAGTGCACCTCGTGGCGTACCACAAATTGACGTTACATTTAACCTTGATGCCAATGGTATTTTGAACGTTAGTGCCAAGGACAAAGGGTCTGGCAAAGAGCAAAGCATCACTATTCAAAACAGTGGCAACTTGGACAAAGCCGAAGTAGAAAAAATGGCCAAAGAAGCCGAAGCACACGCCGAAGAGGACAAGCAGAAACGTGAATCTATTGATGCCCGCAATATGCTGGACAGTTCTGTTTACCAGGCTGAAAAGATGAAATCTGACAACAAAGAAAAGCTATCAGAAGAAGACGTAAAAACTCTCGATGAAGCGATTGAGGTTGCCAAGAAAGTTATTGCCGATGACAAAGCAGACAAAGATACTTTAGAATCAGCGACCAAAGCATTAACTGAAAAAACTATGCCGATTGGCGCCAAGATGTACGAAAATGCATCTAAAGATGCAGAGCAAGGAGAAGAGAGCAAGGAGCAAGGAGAAGACGAAAAAGACAAAAAGTCTGACAAGGACGAGCCAGTCGAAGGCGAAGTTGTTGACGATGATAAGAAGTAATTTGGGGTGAGTAAACAAAAAATCAGAAAACTAATTGATGATGCCACAAGCGTACTAGCGGTAATCTACCCATTGACTGCGGTGCCCCAAGCTATCAAGATTTTTGCTGAGAAAAATGCCCAAGGTCTTTCGTTGTTGGCATGGGTGGGATTTTGTTATTTGAATTAGTGCTGACTGCTTATGGTGTGAGTCATAAACTGAAACCAAGCATAATTACTGGTATACTTTGGACAATTCTATATATAATAATATTAATTGGGATACTAAAACATGGCTAAGCGGGATTATTATGAAGTTTTGGGGGTCGCATTGACAGAAAGGGGTGTTTTTGCTAGTATAATTGCACACAGCGCCTCGTTTGGTCTTCGGATCTCGCGAGGCTATTGTTTTATGGGGGAGGTGTCATGAAAAGAAATATATACATTGATGGTGAAAACTTTGTACACATAGCTGTTAGTTGTCTCAAAAAACACAAACTAATTACCAAGCGCGAACAATTAACGGATTTTGATTTCACTTACTTCATTGATTTTGTAACCCAACAAAGACCCGCAAAACCCCAACATGTTCGTTACTATGGAGCCAAACTGAAGATTGTTAAATCTAATCCACAACTTGAAAAACTATCTCTTAAAATGGTGCAATGGAATGCTATTTGGTCAAATGTGCTTCAAAAACACAAGATAGAGTATGTTAAGTGTGGTCATCTGAAAGTTCGGGATAGCCACCAATGTAGTTATTGTGGCAAAACGGATCAAATATTTCTAGAAAAAGGGGTTGATGTTGGATTGGCGGTTGATATTGTGTCGGACGCATTCAGAAAACAAGCCCAAGAAATTATTCTTTTTAGTGCTGATAGCGATATGTTACCGGCTATTAAACGTGCTCATAGTGTGGGGGTAAAAGTTATTTACGCGGCATTTTCAGGAGCGGTGAATAGAGCTCTGACTACTATGTCAGATGAAGTCTGGACATATTCCGAAGAACAAATTATAGAAGCTTTCAAGAGGTCAAAACATGGCTAAACGGGATTATTATGAAGTTTTGGGGATTGGCAAGAATGCTTCTGCTGATGAGATAAAGAAGGCTTTTCGAAAAGCCGCCGTTCAGCACCATCCAGACAAAGAAGGAGGTGATGAAACCAAGTTCAAGGAAATCAACGAGGCTTACGAGGTCTTAAAAGATGATAAAAAACGCCAACGTTACGATCAGTTTGGTCATGCCGGTGTAGGTGGGGCGTCAGGTGGTGGCAACCCCTTCGAGGGCTTTTCCGCCAGTGGCGGAGGCTTTGGTGGGCAAGGTCAAGAAGTGCACTTTGACTTTGGTGATCTAGGATTAGGCGATATATTTGGCAACTTCTTTGGAGGCAATGCTGGCGGGCGACAAAAACAGCGTCAGAATCGTGGCCGAGATGTGGAGACTAGCGTAGAGATTACCTTTGAGCAAGCAGTTTTTGGCACGGAGATTGATCTAAAGCTAAATCTGGAAGATAACTGTGAGCATTGCAAAGGCACAATGGTCGAGCCGGGTAACGAGCTAATTACATGCGATCAATGCAAGGGATCTGGGCAGATCATGACAGCGACTCGTACGATATTTGGCAATATCCAGCAGGCAGTCGTCTGTCCAAAGTGTCAGGGTGTCGGCAAAATCCCTGAAAAAGTTTGTGCGGTTTGCCGCGGCAAAGGTACTCAGTCCAAGAATCAAGAAATCAGACTCAAGGTCCCGGCTGGTATTGATGATGATGGAGCAACAATTCGCCTGCGTGAACACGGCGAAGCTATTGCCAACGGGCCAAAAGGTGATTTATATGTGCATATTCGCGTCAAGCCACACAAGCGATTTGCTCGTGAGGGCGATCTGATTCTTAGTGAAGAACATGTTGGGATGATAGATGCTGCTTTAGGCACTGACATTGAAGTTGAAACAGTAGATGGACCGGTTAGGATGAAAATTCCCGCAGGAACACAGACCGGTAGTGATTTTAAATTATCTGGTCACGGTGTAACACATCTAAAAAACGAAACGCGCGGAGCTCATATCGTAACAATTGTAGTGGATACGCCCACCAAACTCTCGAAGCGTCAACAGGAATTGTTGGAAGAGTTTAAACAAAACGAAAAACGTGGGTTATTTAGCTAAAACTGGCTCACAAAAGCTTGCTATATCATCATCTATGGTGAATAATTTGATTTAGGTTTCTTATAAACTGGACTTACGCGTAAGTCCAGTAAAAAACCATATGATTAAAAATTCATACAATACACCACATATCAACAGCCATATTTCGCGCAATCAGGACGGGTTCATCCCTATGTTGCTAGGAATTGTTCTGTTGGTAATTATTGGTATTATTCTAATTTTTATGCGCGTCCGACAGGCAAATTAGCCACAACATAATATTGACACAACTACCTATACATAGTAAAATCACGCGATGAACAACACGGAGCGTGATCCTGGTTTATGTGCACTTGCGAGAGATTTGAGTGAATGCGATGTTGCTTCTATGCCGTGGTTGCCACAACTTCCCGAAGTATGGGCACGAGATTTGCATGATCGCATTGAGGATGCCGAGCGTAGATTGGTTGCGCCAAATTTGTTACATGGCGAATACGGGATGGGAACTGCACAAAAAGACGATGAGATTAGTGTAGTTCGGCGGGATACCATGAGTGGTTTGACCGGTATGCTTTTTACTGCTGAACATGCCACTAATCCATGGAATCTTAAAACGGATAAGGTACGTTCTGACCCAGATGCGGGTACTGGCGGTTTAACGGCTGTATTAGCCGAGGATTATGGCACTGGCGTAATTATGATTGGCAGGCAAACTAGCAATGTTCCATCAAATCTAGATCACCCAATAAAACCAGTGATAGCTCAATTTTTACCAACGTCCAACGGTTTTGTTGCCGTGCATGGCATGGCGCGCGGTAAGTTTATGGCAGAAACCGATCGGACCGAGATACAAGCAACAATTGGTTTGGGTGCTGATCCGACCGGCGAGATGCATGATTTTGCAGAGAAGGTCGTGGGTCACGGCCAAAATATTGGACTATACGTAACCATAGCAAATGACGGTAAATATTTCGTACAAAAGCCAAATTCTCATGAAATAGTACAAAATCCTGATGGTACGCCATACCGCAATAGATTAGCAGCACTTGGACAGTTCACGACTACAAACTTTGTGCGCGAGGTATCGCAAGAACGCGGATTAGTAATTCCTGCCCTACAGATAGAATTAACGCGATTTCTCCGTGTTACCCCACTTGACGTCGAGCCAGTGAGAGATAAAGTTACGAGGGTGATCGGGGTTGCGCTGGGGTACAAATTGCTTGAAGGGATTGTTACGCTCTCCAAAGAATATGCACCAGGATCGGTTTAATTATTGAAGAATTATCAAAACACAGTAAATTGGTGATAGGCTTAAGCTATGATTCAGAAAAAAGTACTCATAATTACATCCAATAGGAGCAAAACCAACGATTGGGCGGAGCGTGAGCGTTATGTCGAGGAGTTTTACCATAATGTCGAGGAGTCCCTGGAGAACACTAGCGTAACGTACACTACCTATAACGACATTACCATTTCGGTGATTAATAATGTTGTTTCCATGCGCGACGCGAGGCATAATTTGGCACTAGAAGATTTGGATCTCGTTCATTTCAAAAATTGGTTATTTGATAACGAACACGCATCGTTGATAGCTTTTTACTTAAAACAAAAGGGCGTTGATTTTTATAACCAAGAAG
>CAYGIR010000030.1:0-10578 GCA_964349985.1 uncultured Candidatus Saccharibacteria bacterium | reverse complement strand
AGTCTTAACGAAGAACAGACACAGAAGGTTATTAGAGAACTACTTCAATCAAGAAGAATACAACAGGATGTTAAACAAAATCCAGCACGGTTCTATGTATCATAACAAATACTATAAAAACAAGCGTCTTAATAATCGAGGTTAGCATCTTTATTTCGAACCAGTAAGGTTCTAACTTCGTTAATGATGCTGTATCAAGTTTGATACAATTGAAGCATGGATTATTATATCCAGATGCAAGAAGTAATGAATAGATATGGATAACTCTAACTAAAGGAGGAATAATGAAAGTTTGGATAGATCAAGATCTATGTACCGGTGATGGGCTCTGTACGGAAATAGAATCTAGTGTGTTTGAATTAGCTGATGATGGGCTGGCGTATGTGAAAGACATCGGCGAAAAAACACTACAATTAGATATGGATAGCAAGCCGAAATATCAAGGCTCAAGTGGTATAGTTGAGTTTCCTGATGATAAGCAACTAGCGGTTCAGGAAGCAGCTGAGGACTGCCCTGGTGAATGTATTTTTATCGAACCCTAATGATGCCAGAAGAAATCACCTTAGTCACCGGTAATAAACATAAACTCGCCGAATGGCGACGGATGTTTAGTGCGAACGTAAAACTCCAATCTGTCGATATTGACCTGGAAGAAATTCAAAGCCTGGATATGCAAAAAATAGTTCGAGACAAGGCAAAACGGGCTTACGACAAATTGCAACGTCCTGTCATCGTAGAAGATATAAGTGCTGGTATTGACCACCTGGGTGGCTTGCCTGGACCGTTTATAAAATTCTTTGAAGAAAAGCTGGGCAAAGAAGCCTTATACATATTTGCCGGCAAAGAAGCCAACGCAACAGTAGCATGCGCGGTGGCTTATTATGATGGCAAAACTATGCTACTCGGCGAGGGTGTTGTTCGCGGTAAGGTTGTGCCTGCCAGAGGTAAAAATGGTTTTGGCTTTGACTCGGTTTTTGTTCCCAATGGACAATCAAAAACCTATGCCGAAATGACACATGAAGAAAAAGACGCAATCAGTCATAGGCATCTAGCGATTGAAGACTTAACAACAAAGCTCAAGAATTTGTAAAATTATCTTCAAGAGGGTATAATCACCCCTGTTGTATGGCGGACTTAGCTCAGTTGGTTAGAGCGTCGGGTTGTGGTTCCGAAGGTCGTGGGTTCGATCCCCATAGTCCGCCCCAAAAGTCATAAACTAGACGGGACATATTAATGAAGAAGGTGTTTAGAGGCATCAAGGGATTTTTTACTGAGTACAAGCAACTTGGGTTGGTTGTTGTTTCAATTATTGCCGGACTGGGTTTGGACCTGGGCGGTTATGACACAGTGGCGCATTGGGTTCTTGGAATAAGTGCGTCAATCAACCTTTTGCCGTTACTGTGGGGAATGATAGAGGACCTGCGCAGCGGCAAATACGGCGTAGATATTCTAGCCGCGACTGCTATTTTGACATCTGTTGTGTTGCAGGAGTTTTGGGCGGCAATGGTCATTGTGTTAATGCTGACTGGCGGTGAAGCATTGGAAGATTACGCCGAGCGGCGTGCTAAAAAAGAATTGACCGCCCTGCTTTCGCGCAAGCCCAAGAAAGCCCATGTTTTACGCAAAGGTAAGACGCTTGAACTAAAAGTAAGCGATATCATAGTTGGTGATAAAGTTGTCATTCTGCCAGGCGAGGTAGTACCCGTTGACGGGGCGGTTATAGAAGGTGCGTCTGACTTTGATGAATCCGCACTAACCGGCGAGAGCCTGCCTGTAGCCAAGAAATTGGGTGATCAGCTTTTGAGTGGTTCCATTAATATTGAAGGTGCTATTACTATTGTGGCGGCTCATTCCGCGGCAGATAGCCAGTATCAGCAGATCATTAAGCTGGTACAATCCGCGGCGGCATCACAAGCACCATTTGTACGGCTGGCCGATCGCTACAGCATACCTTTTACAATTCTGGCCTTTATAATCGCGGGTGCGGCGTGGTTGGTGACTGGTGATGCCATTCGGTTCCTGGAGGTTATAGTTGTAGCTACCCCCTGCCCTCTGCTACTTGGCGCGCCGATTGCCCTGATATCTGGCATGAGTCGAGCGGCCAAACACGGTATCATTGTAAAAACCGGCTCGGCTCTGGAACGATTGGGGCAAGTAGAAACAATCGCATTCGACAAAACCGGCACCCTAACTCGTGGGACTCCCGTCGTAGGATCAATAAAATCATACAATAAATTTAGCAAACAAGATGTCTTGCGCTACGCCGCCGCGCTTGAACAAAGCTCCCCTCATGTTTTGGCACAAGCCGTAGTAACCGCAGCCAAAGATGAAGGGCTCAAAATCAACCCCGCCAAACAGGTCAAGGAGATAGCGGGTCATGGATTGATGGGGCGTTTACAGGGCAAGACAATTATCATTGGTCGCGCATCCTATATTAAAGATTCTGGCATCGAAATCCCAAGCAATCTATCACTTAACCTACAGAAACAAACTACCAGCTATATTGCGGTTGATGGACAATTTGCTGGCAGTATTAGTTTTGTCGACGAAGTTCGTCCAGAAACAAAAAACATGCTTGCCAAATTGAAAGAGTATGGTATCAAACACACTTTAATGGTCACTGGTGACAACAAAGCAACTGCGCAGGCGATCGCCAAAAAGGCTGGCATAGAAACAGTAATCGCAGACTGTTTGCCTGGAGACAAAATTCACGCCGTAGAAAATGTTGAACATAAGCCAGTGGCGTTTGTAGGCGATGGCGTAAACGACGCACCAGTTTTGACAGCCGCTGACGTGGGTATCGCTCTTGGAGCACGTGGCTCCACCGCGGCAAGCGAATCTGCTGATGTCGTCATATTATTGGATGATGTGGCTAAGGTTGCCGAAAGTATAAAAATCGCCAAACGAACATTTTTCATCGCGAAACAAAGCATTCTGATTGGTATTCTTATGAGCATCGGGCTAATGGCTGTCTTTGCCACGGGACGATTTAAGCCGGTGCATGGTGCTCTGATTCAAGAACTTGTTGATGTAACAGTTATTTTTAATGCCTTGCGTGCTCACGGATCATTCCGAAGCTAGACAAATATTAAGATAAGGTAAGTTACGAACGGCACGGTGAAATTATCAGTGCCCCAAGGCGAAAGATTTTCAAAGGCTGTCGTTGCGAGCGGTAAATAAATTAGAGCAAACCATGTAATATCAGCCGAACTGGGCGCACCGTAGGCTACCGCCCAAATGGAAATTAATAACGAAACAGCAAAAAACGTTCCAGTACCAACCACACTTTTGGCGTGTCCAAAAACATTATAACTACTGCTCTTGCCATAGGTAGTCCCTAGAACTGCCGCTAGACCATCCGCTAAGCCGAGGTTTAATATAGCGGTGATAAAAATCCAATTTGCGGGGGCTAAAATAGCTAGTGTAATGATGGCAAGTGGATATAAATACTCACCGGCAGATAGTCGTCCAACCTGACGCATCCATGGAAACAGTTGCCAATATCTGGCAATCAAAATAACTATAAAAAATATTACTTCTAATATAATTATCGTTTGGTATTTCGTAATAATTGCCAGCCCAACAACGACCAATGCGTGAGCTATATGCACAATTTTTCGGCTTACCTCATGTGAGGGGTGCCAGGTATGGTGGATTGCCCAGAGACCCGCACAAAAAACAACGGAAGCCAACAGCAAAGATACAAAAAACCATATTGTCATTAGATAACATTGTAGCAAACAATCGTGATCGGTTCTTGTATCGCTTAGCTAATGAGGTGAAATATCTGACAATCTCTTTACCAAAGAAGTTCCCTAACTGTACAGCCCCTGTTATTATTAAAGTATTATCTAAGGACTTTCAGTTAATGAGAACAATTCAGCGAAATATAGTCGGAGCATTTATTCTATCTAGTGATAATAAGTTGCTTCTAGGCAAAAGTATAAAGGGCGGTGTATACCCTGGCTGTTGGATTGTTCCAGGTGGTGGAGTGGAGCCTGACGAAACCAAAGTCGAAGCAGTTAAGCGGGAGACGCTAGAAGAAACTGGTATTGATATTAGCGAGGCTAGTATAGAACAGATTGAGGGAGCGTTAAGCGGTCAAAGCGAAAAGGTACTAAGGGAGACTGGCGAGAAAGTAATGGTAGAAATGAAGTTTTATAACTTCAAAGTAATACTTACAGAAACAGCTAACCGCGTAACGCTTACTCACGAGGACGATTTCATAGAAGCAGAGTGGTTCAGTATTGATGAATTAAAGAACCTAAAATTATCACCTCCAACAATCACTACTTTGCAGAAATTAGGCTGTTTACAGTAGGAAAAGTCATTATTGTGTAATATGTTTCTAACAGGGGTGGTACAATACCCCTAATGAATAGTGATTATTATGTAAATAGCGTTTTGACTGCACACCAACCTATCTATACTTTAAATCACTCCCTAAGCTATCGTAACGAACTCGTTACGAACCTACGAGCTGGAAACGATTCTGTATCTGTTATAAAGCTAAATCAACCATACGATATGATGGTAGATTTAGCTGAAATATCTACTGGTCGGGGTGAGAGGACTCGAACCTCCGACCTCGCGGTCCCAAACCGCGCGCGCTAGCCAACTGCGCCACACCCCGAACTGCCAAATTATACCTGTTTTGGACTGGAAATTCCATAGCCTTTGATGATTTTTTATGATATAATAAGTATGTGCGATATGCTTCAGTATTTTTTACTATTTTGTTCATTTGGATAGCGGTTATCTTGATTGCTATAGCACGCCGTCATGCCAACGAAATTTTTCAACTCTATATAGCGGTTATGATCTGCACCGTAGGACTATTTCTGATCGGTTTTAGTAAAAAATAACAAGCGTGTTTGCTAGTGTTTTAGGGGTAAGATAATGACTAATAAGAGCATCGCATCGATCAAACGACACCGCGCGGCCACACTGGCACGATTGATCACACGTTCGTATTATCTACACAAACGTGGTAAACGTGACCAAATGTATCGTGAAATTTATGAAACATTTATCAAACTGGGGGGTGTTTATGTCAAGTTCTTGCAAGGAGTCTTATTACGTACAGAAGCCATCAGACGATGGCATAATCCCGAACGATTAGATATATTCGAAAACCTAGACACCGAGCCACTGGATATTGTAGGGATCCTACAGCATGAATTAGGACCAGACCGTGTAGGACAGATAAAAGGCATTCAGCCAGAGCCATTCGCTGCCGGTAGCTTTGGACAGGTGTATTATGGGCAACACACCGACGGCACAGCCATAATTATCAAAGTCATTAGACCAATGATCCGCCAGCTACTGCCTTCCGACCTTCGACTACTGGGTATTTTTGCCAAACGCTACTATAGCAAATTGATGACCAATATGGATTTTGATTTCACAGATGCTGTCAAAGATTTTACCAATGCAACACTTAGAGAAACCGACTATATAGCAGAAGCCGCCTTTGCTAATGAGCTGTACCAGTACTATCAACATCACAAAAAACTAGTCATACCCAAAACGTACACAGAACTATGTACTACTAATTTAATCGTGCAGGAATATGTTGGAGGCATATCGGCCGCGCAATTGATCAAACTGCAAGCCCAGGGCGTAGATCCCAAAACATACGTAGCCGAGCAACTAGGCTCTGATCTTGATATACAGCTCGAAATATTGGGCATCGAGGCCCTGACTGGCATATTTAATCTACCGCGTATTCAGGGCGATCCTCATCCTGGTAATATCCGACTTCTGCCGGATAACAAGGTTGGCATGATTGATTTTGGAATTGCCGCCACTACTCCGCAAAACAAAGCCGCCTTTTTTGGTCTTATTAGCGAATGGAATCGCTTGTATAGTGACGATACCCGTATAGGTAATTTATTCGAACAGTTCATACGCTTTTTTGTGAGCGATCTTTATAGAGCTCTGAAAAAACTTAGCACAATGCGCCCAGCCACCCCAGTCAATAACGGAGATTTCACCAGCCATGTTGGCAAAATTGCGCAAGAAACATTCAGTAATACTATTGGTACGAAAGACCTGTTGCCATTATTACAAGATGGGCGAGTGTTGCAAATTATCAATCAAATGGTCAATAAAGATAATCGCTTTGGGTTGGTGATGCGATTGGATGCTTCAGAAATGATGCGCGCCTCGCAGACTTATTTAAATCTTGTAGAAACCTTGGGTCGACGCAATGTTGTTCTGCCAATCGTCTTAAGTAAAGTTATCGCGCAAATTGAAAGTGAATACCCGGGTCTTGCCCATCAAGATGATCCGACAATCAGTGTTAGTAGGGCATTGGAAACGGTGACTAATTGGCTAGAGCGTATTGCCGAACGTGATCCGATCCTGTTTCGACATTTGCTAGAACAAATTCGACCAGCACGGAGTATGATAAAAGACATAGAGGAGGCAAAAAATGCTTAAAGAATTTTTCTTATTTATAAAATATCCCTATACGGCGGCAATCATCGCCACTATTTGGCTTGGCAGTGCGGCACTGTTGGCAATTAGCAATGAATTATCTATGATTAATGTTGTCGTCATAAATATGTTTGCCAGCGTTTTTATCGCGTATTTCGGCTTCCGCGGTCAGCAAAACCTATAAGATTTTCTGAATCTGGGTAATGGAAGTAGCTGGGTCTATTTGAGTATTTACTGCTATCAAAACCGCATTGAACTGCATCGGTCCGGCAGTTTCCAGCTCGTTACGACTTGGCTTCCCACTCTGCCAGCGTCGAACTATAAGATCTATTTTTACGCCAAGTGATGAATGTAGTGCGCCGCACATACCAACATCGGTTATATGAGCGGTTCCTTTGGGCAGAATCATCGCATCAGCGGTTGGAACGTGCCAATGATCTCCAATCACAGCCGTTACGCGACCATCCAGATAGTAACCCATCACTTTTTTTTCGCTGGAATAATCACCATGGAAATTGACGATCGTTGCGGTTCGTTCAACGTCTTTATTATTTGCCAAAATTTTATCTATAGTATGAAGCGGATTATCAATCTCGGGCTTATGATTACCAAACGTTTCGCCAAGCAACGATATTACCAACACTCTACCATTTTTGGTGTCAATATATTTCCAGCCATCACCCGGGCATCCACGCAAATTAGCCGGACCAATAACTGGCTGATCATTGTTCTCTAGTAATGGCCAAAGCTCCTTGCGTCTGGGAGTATGATTGCCGCCTGTAAAGAAATCCACGCCTATCTTTTGCAATCTCTGCATATCCGTCGGCAACATACTTTTACCATCCGTAACGTTCTCGCTTTGAGCGATTACTAAATCAATCCGCTCTTTTTTGACTAGGTTTGGCAACAGCTGGGCAACTATTTTTATACCTGATTCGCCCATAATATCGCCAATGTATAAAATCTTCATGCTTTTAATCCACTTTTCTTCGAATATATTCTATTGAAAAACTGTTTTCTTGTTATGATAAGAAACCTGCATGGAATGAGCCCGCTTGAAAAGGATAGGTCCGATTGATTCTTGCGGGCTCCAGAGAAACCATCTATAGACATATTATTTAGCGAATTCTATGGCGCGAGTTTCGCGAATGACATTGACTTTTATTGTGCCTGGATATTGCATACTTGCCTCTATCTTGGTTGCTATATCGCGGGCTAGTTTGATGGCACTTAGGTCATCAATCTGCCCAGGTCTTACAAATACCCTTACCTCACGTCCGGCACTTATCGCATAGGATTTTTCGATACCCGGGAACCCATTAGCGATATTTTCTAGGTCCTTCATACGCTCCGCAAAGTTTTCCGCACTAATATTGCGCGCGCCTGGTCGAGAAGCACTGATCGCATCAACCACACGGACAATAATTGCTTCTACAGAAGTAGCTTCAACATCGTCATGATGCTGTTCCGCAGCCAGAGCGACTTCTTCTGGTGCTCCGTATTTACGCAACATCTCACCACTAATATGGTGATGTTTGCCTTCCATCTTGTGGGTTAGGGCTTTGCCAAGATCATGAACCAAAGCCGCATACTTGGTGATTTTGACATTTGCTCCGACTTCTTCGGCTATAATACCGGCGATGTGCGCCATTTCCGTAGAATGTTTGAGCACGTTTTGACCGTAGCTGGTACGAAATTTGAGTTCACCAAGCAGTTCCAAAACTTCGCGTGGAATACCTATGATACCGACTTCACGGGCGGCATCTTCACCAGCCCGTACCACGACCTTTTGAACTTCTTTTTGAGCCTTTTCGACCACTTCTTCGATCCGACCAGGATGCACTCGACCGTCCTTGAGTAACATTTCCAAGGCTTGGCGAGCGACTTCCCGCCGAATCGGATCAAAACAACTCAATACGATGTAGCCCGGAGTGTCGTCTACCATGATATCAACACCAGTGGCGCGCTGCAGAGCCTGGATGTTACGCCCTTCCTTGCCAATAATCCGACCCTTCATTTCTTCGTCCTCCAGCTTGATTGAAGTGATGGTACGCTCGGCCGTGACTTCACTAGCCATGCGCTCCATGGCTCCCACGATGATAGCCCCAGCTTTTTCTTCAGCTTGCTCTTTTGCCTCATTTTGCAGTTTAGAAATCAATCCGGTTAGATCGTTACTAATATCTCGTTCGGTCATTTGTAACAATTTTTCGGCGGCATCAGACTTGCTAAGTTTGGCGATTTTTTCTAATTTTTCCTGCTGTTTACCTCGAATATCCCGAATCTCGTTCTTGAGAGCTTCTACCTCTGACTCGCCCTTGCGCAGAGATTCACTGCGTTTATCAAGATCGTCCAATTTTTTGTCTAGCGATTCTTCGCGTCCTAAAAGGCGTTGTTCGATATCCTTAAATTCACGTCGCCGTGACTGATCCTCACGACGAGCTTCATCGCTAATTTTGGCGGCTTCTTCACGGGCCTCGGATAATTGTTTTTCGGCTTCCTTTTTGGCTTTTTTTAGTTCTTTTTCGGCAGCTTCTTCGGCCGAGCCTAGCTTTTGTTTGGTGATAAATTGATTCGCACCAAACCCAGCAACAATACCAGCAATAGCTAGCACCAAAGTAATTGGATCCATAGTTCTCCCTTTCAGTACTAAAACACAAACTTATAGGTAATATTTATCGCTGTGTTTCAGAATTTCAAAAATTAATAACAATCTTGCACAGGCTTAGCACTTAGCCGTTAATGCCATACTGCCTCTGAACTAGCCAGAACTTTTAATCCGATAGGGGCGTAACGTAGTTACGTTGAACGAGGAGTGAAAGTTCGCAGCTACTCGGGTGCGATATAGGTCAATGGAAAAGTGTGAAACTCGTGTCTTACTGGATTCGATCCCAAAAAACGGAAAAATCCTACCTCAATAATACCTTTTTATCCCAATTAATGCAAAGTTGGCTTGTTCAAATGGCGATTATTCCATAACCGCGTACACAACCGTACGTTGCGGATATTTACCGTTAATGATATCGAATTTGCCACCACAGGTAATCACATTTAATCCAGGCTTGCCTGCTACATAAGGCACCATGACCTTGGACATGTCTACCTTGTCGGCATCTACTAATTCTGAGGCTTGAACCGTGTAAACAAATCTTTTGCCATCGCCTCGCTCAATTTCTATCTGGTCGCCAGCTACTAGCGTATTAAGTTTTTTGAAAACAGCTGGTTTGGTAGGACCGTACACATGACCATCCACAACCATGGCACCGGGCTCGCCAGGCCGCGCGCTATCTCTATACCATCCACCATCAAAAATATTACCAGGCGCTTTTAAGGCACCGCTTGGAGCAATAGCCAATGCCAAAACTCGGGCTTCTATTTTGTGTTTGGCAATACGGATTACGCGGGGGTAAGTCGCGGCTGTCCGATAATAATCAACTGACGGAGGAAAACCCTCTTCGTGTGGCTCTCCTTGGCCTAATCCTCCATCCTTGTCTTGATTAGACTGCACCCCTGCGACTTCTTTTTTAGTACTCGCGACATTACCCCTGCCCCTTATACCAAACCAATAAATTGCCCAATAATAATGCCACCCGCAAAAAGTGTTATGCAAATTCCAACAATCATACCTTTTGCCATAGGTTTACGGGCTTTAGGTTGATTTATAGGTTGCTGATCTGGTAAATCCATCGTAAATTTGGCACCACAGGAGTTGATTCTGGAGCGGGTGTGATATGTGTTGTAGGTTGACGCGGAGTATAATCAACCCACTCTCTCCTACCTGAGCGCGGATCCGGACGACGTCCACCAACTGGCGAATTTATATCATTCATAGTATTGACTAAATAATACTACACTCGGCTTACGCAAAACGTGTATTTACGCGGAGTGGCCGTGGAAATTGAGAATTATGGTTTAATATTTTTATTTGCGGGGAATTGTTGTTCTAGCTGGCGCGTCGTATTCGGGGAGGGCTATTGAGTTACCACGATTTGCCAGCAACTCCTTAATGCCATTCTCCAACCAGGTATCGCCACTAATGGCAGCAATTTTGCAGCCCAAACTATACGCCAGCGCGTTGGCCACGCTCATGCCAATCCTCAAACCCGTGTAACTCCCTGGCCCTTTATAAACTACGATGCC
>CAYGIR010000029.1:0-10664 GCA_964349985.1 uncultured Candidatus Saccharibacteria bacterium | reverse complement strand
TTGGGGCAAAAAGGGCGCGTTCTGGGTCAGGGATTTATTTTGCAAGAGGTCTTAAATCTCTAAGCTAATTGCAGGTTGAAGCGTTTCCGGATTGATAACGTAGACCGCAAAATACTTACGTGATGGGAACAACAACTTAGATAACATTGTGGGTTTTAGAATAATTATGTTTTTTGACAGTACAATATCCTCTATCACGCCTTTGACTTGTCGTGATTTGAGTATGCCGGTGGAATATTCTCCGGTATTTACATCGAGCCAGTAGGACTCTACGGGGCTAAAATCAGGATCAATAATGTTTACCGTGATTTTTTTGCCTCGATATCTCTTGTCCAGATTTTCCATTTGCTGAAGCTGTATTGCGGTAAACGTTGCTATGTGATCTGCTTGAGCTTTTTTGACATGAGCATCCAAGCTAGACTTGACCATTTCTTGTTGGGAAACAGTGGGCATATCATTCGCCTGAACGTAACCGCCAACTCCCATCGATTCAATAGTCTGGATAGTAGCGCGTTCGGACTGCTCAGCCATGAACTGCGCTGTTGCTGTGGTCGAAAGGTTAGTAATTGCGGTCACAAAATCGGCAACCAGCGCTGTTCCGATCTGGTGTTTGTTCTTCATTATATAATCATTCTACACGAGACTTACTGCTCGGGATGCTGGGAATGATTACAAATTTCTAAAATTTTGTTTGAGGATAGTACCATTGTGCTACGTTCCTTGTCTTGATGCACTTCCTCGTACCCAAACTTTACATAGCTGGCACGCGCAGGGGCATTGGACAGATCTGTCTGTAGCCATATACCAGTTATCGGTTGGTTAGTAGCCTGTTTACGCTGGACAGCTAGCCGTAGGGTTTGTTTCATAAAAGGCACCGCTAAACCTTGTCCGGTGTACCCTTCATACAAGCGAATGGCGAATGTTTCCTGGGGTGTCTCTGCCAATTGAAGTTCAGCAATTGGAAACGATGCTTTACCATACCAAATAATTCCAGCCAAATCGTCGCCAGGACCGAGTAGCAAATATATCTCACGACCTTTGGCTTGCCAGAGCCGAAACATTTGTGAATCACCGAAACGCTTTCGGCTATCATTGGGAGTGTATTTGACGATGTTTGGCTGTAGAGACTTATTAATCAACTGTGCCAATAAATTGTCATCAACCTTAGTAGTTATATATCGGACGACGGAGTTCATCGTCGGGTCTACTTCTACTCTGTCAGGTGTAGTGTCTAGCGAGGCGCGCATTATTATTGATTCTCAATTAGTTTTGATAATGTATCGGCGATTGTTTGGGCCCGTTCGGTAGCATCGGATGACTCAACCATAACCCGTACTTTTGGTTCAGTTCCCGAAGGTCGAATGTTGATTCTACCACCTTCGCCTAGCTCTGCGATCTGAGCATCTATATATTCCTGAATATCTAGGCGATCAAGTAAGGATTTATCTGACACCGGAATATTTATCAATGCTTGTGGCAATAATTGTAGTTCATCATACCATTGTGCCAGGCTTTTACCGGAGTTTGTGACGTTTTGTAATGTCTGAATTGCCGCCAACATACCGTCGCCCGTAGTAGATAGTTCGGGCAATATAATATGACCACTCTGTTCGCCACCTAATGTAAATCCAGTTTGTGCTAATCCTTCCAAAACGTATCGATCACCGACCGCCGTACGATGCAGTGCTACGCCATGGGCTTTGAGGGTAGTATCCAACCCCATATTACTCATCATTGTAGCGACCACACCCTTGTGTCCACCCGTCAGAGCTAAGATATACAAAATATGGTCACCGCTCAACTCACGTGCTTGCTCATCGACTAGAACAACTCTGTCGCCATCACCATCGAAGGCAATCCCTCCACTAAGGTGTTGGGTTTTTACCACTTCACGCAGAGCGGTGGTATCCGTCGCGCCACACTTCGCATTAATATTTGTACCATTTGGTTTGTTAAATAGCGGTATGGTTTGGATCCCTAATTTCTGGAAAATATCGTTCGCCAAAAGACTCGTTGCTCCGTTAGCGCAATCAATCGCAATATTTAATTCGTGTGATAATTGACCGTTCGCGCTCGAGACTAAAAAATCCGCGTAGGACCTGGTCAACGCATGATCCTCGGCTACCGTGCCGTCCGCGCGATTATCTATGTCATTAGCGATTAAAGTATTTAGGCTAGTCTGTATATCATCCGACAGCTTGTCACCATTGTTTGTGAACACCTTGATACCATTATCGGTATAAGCATTGTGGCTGGCTGTAATCATGATGCCTGCTACGGCATCTTGATGTTTGGTCAAATACGCCAATCCCGGCGTAGGAATAACTCCCAATATTGTTGTATGTACCCCGACAGCTGTCAGCCCGGCTATCACGCTGGCCACCAGAGCAGGTGAAGATTCTCTGGGGTCATGACCAACCAGTATGGTATCGCCTGGTTGGGCGAAATAGGTACCGACAGCCTTTCCGATTTGCGTGGCGCCTTCTGCGTTCAAAGGGTATACACCAGCTTTGCCACGAATCCCATCGGTCCCAAATACATTCTTGACAATAACGGCTACATCTCCCTCAGACAAAACAGTTTTCGCTCGAGATAATTCACTCTGAGAACGGACGATTTCGCGTAAGTCTGTCTTAGTCATTTATATACTATTTTATATCGTAACTGTTTCTAACGCAAAAACCACGTAACTGTACGTATGATAAAATGTATCAATGCCTCGCCAAAAAATATCAGAGTTCCGAGCTAAAACTATTCTCTCACAAGCTCTACAATTGCCATATGAAGGATGGTCCATTGATGACAGCGTGACACAAAACGATCAATTCGAACGGATAGACAATATCAAAACGAATTTTGTAGTCAAAGTGGACGAAGCGATTAAAGGACGCTTCAAGAAAGGACTGGTTGCACTTGATATCAAGCAAGACGATATTCCTCAATCCGTAGAATCTCTCAGATCCAAAGGCTTTAGTCATTTTATTATCGAACCAATGATTGGTCACGATCAAACTCAGGAACGTTACATGAGTATTACATCCGACAGGGAAGGGCTGACATTAAGCTATACTGAACAAGGTGGTGTAGACGTAGAACAAAATACCGATAGCATCCAACGGGTCAAGCTCGATGATGAAACCAATTGGGGGAATTTGGCACACGCTACGGGTCTAACTCCCGAATATCTACAAAACCTTGTAACCGCCTACAAACAAAACTATTTTGTCTTTCTAGAAATCAACCCTTATGTGGTTGATGGTACAAACGTTAAACTCTTAGATGCCGCCGTTGAAGTGGATGATGCCGCCGAATTCTTTGTGACCAACTGGCAAGCCAGTGATTTTAGAAGCCATAGAGATCTATCCATAACAGTCCAGGAATTGGTTAGCCAAGACCTGGATGCTAATTCTCCAGCTTCTTTTAAATTGAGTGTTCTAAATCCTAATGGCAGTATATTTTTATTACTATCTGGCGGTGGAGCGAGCATCGTAGTTGCTGATGAAATATACAATCAAGGCTATGGCGCGCAATTAGCCAATTACGGAGAATATAGTGGCAACCCAAACACCGAAGAAACATATATTTACACAAAAGCCGTCCTAGAATTAGTATTAGCCTCATCGGCACGCCCAAAAGTACTATTTGTAGGCGGAGCCGTTGCCAACTTCACCGATATTGCCAAAACATTTGCCGGCGTGATTCAAGCTATCAATGAAGTCGCTGATCAGCTGAGTGAGCACCAGACGAAAATATTTGTTAGACGTGGGGGACCAAACCAAGAAACTGGTTTGGCAAAGCTTCGGCAAGCACTTGCTAAACACAATCTGCTCGGTGCCGTTCATGATCCCCAAACGCCTCTGACGGTTGCCGTCACAGAAGCACTACAGGCGGTCGGGCATGAATAATATTATTGATTTTTCTGCACTTGATCCAACAACTATTTGTATTGGTTCTCATCCTGGAATTATTCAATCTATGCTGGATTATAGTTATTGTATAGGCAATACAAGCCCTAATATATTGTGCATTGTTGCTAGCGGACATAAACAGGAAAGATATTTCTGGGGTGAGCATGAGATAAGTATTTCGGTTTATCCTGATTTATCGTCGGTGCCTGATGATATCAAAAAAAGAGTATCATGTTTGTTTAACGCGCAATCCGCCCGAAGAGTACTTACCAGTATGACAGAAGCCCTGGAGACCCTCCCTAATCTAAAACTTGTCAATATTTTTGCCGAGCAAGTACCCGAAGCCCATGCTATAGAAATTTCCGAGCAAGCCAGAGATAAAGGTTTGCTAATCGCTGGCCCATCCTCGGTTGGGTTGCTAGTACCAGGCATTTTAAAACTCGGTGCGATTGGTGGCACACAATACGCACAATTGGCGAAAGCTGGAATTTTTGTGGCAGGTGATACTGCAGTTGTTTCCACATCTGGCGGGATGGTGAACGAGCTTATTCACACGATTACCGGAACAGGTCTACGCGTATCGTTCGCATTGGCTCTCGGTGGCGACAGATATCCTATAACTACACCTGCGGACGCGTTTTTGTACGCACAAAATGACCCCAAAACCAAGCGAATCGTTTATTTTGGCGAATTGGGAGGGGAAGACGAGTATGTCATAGCAGATCTTATCCGTGAGCACAGAGTAACTAAACCAATCATTGCATACATAGCCGGTACGGTCGCGGAATTATTTACAGAACCACCCCAATTCGGTCATGCCAAAGCCATGGCATCAAAAGACAAAGAAACTGCCAAGGCCAAAAAGACCATACTGCGTGAGGTCGGAGTCAATGTAATAGATGTTTTTGCGGATCTACCGGACAAGCTTCAATCTGCTCATACAGATAAATTTGGCGACACTGCTGCCTCACCGCCACACGCTAACACACCAGATCCGCATCAGGTGATCACCGAACGCCATAAACGCCTTATCGCAAGTCACATTTCTGGTGAAGTTGACGGTGATGTACAACTTTTGGGCAAAGATCTGCTAGCCACAATTGAGAATCATAGTCTTGCGGGACTCACAATTTCACTACTTCTTGGAGAAAACATTGAATCAGAAAAACTTATTAGTTTCACAAATTACGTGTTACGGCTTCTCGCAGATCATGGCCCGTACGTATCGGGAGCAGTTAACACGATTGTAGCAGCACGCGCTGGGAAAGATTTGGCCGCTAGTCTGGCAACGGGGCTACTAACAATCGGTCCGCGTTTTGGCGGTGCGGTTAACGGTGCCGCACAATGCTGGCTACAAGGTGCGCTTAGCCAGATCACCCCCAAGAGTTTTGTAACAAACTTCAAAACTAATGGGGGTATAATACCCGGCATTGGTCATAAGAAATATCGGATAGATGTACCAGATCCACGCATCGACTCCCTGACAAAACAGTTCGCTAATAATTCGAATGGCGATCGCTACCTTGTGTTTGCCCGGAGCGTCGAAGCGATTACCACCAGCAAAAAGGGTAATCTAATCCTTAACGTAGACGGTTGTATAGCAGCCATAATGTTAGATATACTAGAATCAGAACTAAACTATAGTCCACAGCAATTGCAAGAGCTCATTGACATTGAGTTTTTCAATGCGATTTTTATCTTAAGTCGCTCGGTTGGCTTCGCCGCCCACTACTTGGACCAACGTAGAAATGATGAGGGATTACTGAGACTAAGTGACAACGAGATAGCTTATTTACCTTAGTACCTGACAAAATCTCCCTGATGATAGCGAATCTTTAAAGATTTAGAGATTCTAGCCATCACGAGGATTTTATTAAGCTCTTAACCCGAATTTTTAGCTACAGCCGTGGCGCAATTTTGAAGTTCCTCACCAAGCCATGCCATCACTGCCCTGGGTCTTAAAAATGGTTCGAGCGAAGGCTGTCCGATATAGACATAAGGCGCCCGTCCATATGAGCCAGATTGATCGCCGTAAAAAATACCCATTGGTATGATAGGTGGCTGGGGCGCATCTTTGACCTTACATACCATCAAGCCTATACCCCTATTTAGCTCCTGTACCCGTGTCGGATCATCTGTTTTATTGCGCGTACCCTCTGGAAATATTGCCATATTTTGTCCCGCGTTCATTCTGGCAACACTGATTTGAACTAGGCGGCTTCCGGCAGCAGCAATTAACGTAGAATTTAATGACAATACTGATTCTGTTACACTGGCTACCTCTCCTCCAGACAAAAAAGTTTTCGCCTGATCTGAATCACTCTGAGAACGAGCGATTTCGAGTAATTCGAGTCCATCTTCCTCACGAAAGACAGGGATGGCACCCAGCCCATCTATAATTCTACGTAGTACTGGCTTAAATATCGGAGATTTGGAAGGGATAAAGGTGTTGCCGATTAACGATCTTAGAGACTTTTGCTGAGATGGCAATGCGGCGATGATACATGGATCAACGGCTTTGGTATGGTTAGCTGCCAGCACAATCGGTCTTTTATCTGCTAGTAAGCTGGTAATTGCTTCTTCGGCCCCGTCTGCGTAGGCAACTTTGGGGTGAAATACGGTTCCGAGTGCATGATGTAACAACCAAGCAGTTGACAGATTGGGTCGATATTGCTTATAGAAGTTATATACTTCAGACTGATTTGTGATAGAAACTTCGGGACGTCGCATAGCGGTTATTGTACTATAGACGTTTAACTATTAGTACATTGTTTTTCACAACAGGCTAGTTTATACTCAACGCGAAAATACTGAATATTGCAATGAATTTCAGGTTTTGTATTTGTCTTTTACCTGAAACAGCAGATAGAAAGCGATAGCAGAGCCTAATAAACTAAAAATGAAATTACCCAACCCACGATCTACTGCGAAAAGTTCTACGACTGCAAAGGCAACATTTATCAAAGCGGCCAAAAACACTAGTTCCCATCCTTTACGAGCGCGTTTTTGAAGTTGAGGATATGCCATCAGCAAAATCACCGCGTTAATAGCCAATATGATTATTCCAAGATACAGGATTGTCTTGTCCATAGAGCTTAAGCCCATACGCATGCCCGTATAATACACAGACAGGCTATTATACACCTCGTTTACTTTACTGACTCGACTGACTATGCTCCAAAGTCCCCAAGCAACAAATAATTGAACTAGCCCAGCTATAAGTGCTAAGATCGGCCATGCTTTTACGAGACTTTCCTTTGCATTTTCCGGCAAAGCAGGTAGCCCTTTGAAAACACCTGATAATTGATCTTCTACGGTTTTTAGGGCCATGACGTATCCTCCATTAGTTATGTTAAGAATAAACTGCCACAGTCATATACGCAATACGCGCTATACTAGACTTGTGTATAACTTTGAGAAATACTACGGGTTGCTAAATAAACAGCAGCGGCAGGCGGTAGACCTGATCGATGGTCCATTGTTGGTACTAGCTGGACCTGGCACGGGCAAAACTCAGCTACTCAGTGCCCGCGTGGCAAATATCCTCAAGCTAACTGACACACCCGCGCAGAACATATTATGCCTGACATTTACAGATGCCGCGGCATTGAACATGCGTGAACGATTGATGAGTATGATTGGTGAAACGGCCTATGACGTACACATAAATACTTATCATAGTTTTGCCAGCGATATTATCAAATCCTATCCGGAGTTTTTTGAAACTATTGATCTAGAAACAGGCAAAGACAGCCGCTTGGAACGGCCCATAGATGAACTGCGCCAACTACAGGTTGTGAAAGAAATTATAGATAAGCTGCCATTTACAGACCCACTCCGTAGCGCCCGTCATTATTTAAAAAGCGTGGTGTCAACAGTATCCGACTTTAAACAAGCCAACTTGCGCCCTGCAGATGTTAAGCAAATAGCTAAAGCCAACGCCGAGGCATGTTTGCAGCTTTCACCTAAAGTACATGAACTGTATTCGCCGTACCCCCGCATGCCTAAACTGGCGGTGGCGCAAGATGTATTCACTGGCATTCTGGCAGTTCTTGAAACGAGCAAACAAGCTGTAGCCCAGAACGCTGCCGAGGAACTCGACGAAGCACTAACTGTTGCTGCCGAGGACAATACCACCAAACCCCTAACTTCCTGGAAAAACCAGTGGCTGGTCAAGGACGAAAACGATGCTTGGTGCTTTACCAACCCTGAACATAGTGCCAAGCTGGTCAGCTTGGCTGACATCTACACCAAGTACCAAGAAGTGCTAGAGACTTCTAGCCAGTATGACTTTAATGATATGATTATCCGCTCAATAGACGCTCTGGTAGCCAGGCCAGAGCTGCGCTACAACCTGCAGGAAAAGTATCAATACATTTTGCTAGATGAATTTCAGGACACCAATGCCACTCAGTTTGAGCTGGTTAAGCTGCTGGCCGACCACCCAGTTCACGAAGGCCGCCCAAATATTATGGCTGTTGGCGATGATGATCAAGGCATTTTTGCCTTCCAGGGTGCCGATATTGGCAACATGGTGGCGTTCCTGGCAACTTTCCGCGATGTAGCCATTATCAACCTTGTTAAAAACTATAGGTCGCACCATGACATTTTGCACGTGGCCCACAACATAGCTGAGCAAATTGAATCGCGCCTGCACCATAACTTAGAAAATATTAGCAAAGACATTGAAGCGGCCAGTGAAAGCGCTCCAGCCAAAGCCCTCATTGAACGCCACGAGTTTACCTCGCAAGCCAGTGAATGTGGCTGGATAGCAGATACTATCGAGAAACTTATTAAGCAAGGGGTAGAGCCAAAAGAAATTGCCGTCCTGGCACCCAAGCACGCTATTCTTGAAACTTTAGTGCCGTTTATAAACATGTGCGGCGTGCCTGTGTCTTACGAAAAGCGCGAAAATATTTTTGAAACGCCAGTCATTCAGGCGGTGCTCCTTACTTGTGAGTTTTTACTGGCCGCAAGCCAACAAAGTTCTGAAGCTAGTGACGCCTTGCTGCCTAAAGTCATGTCGCTAGATTTCTGGGGCGTTCCCACAAAGGATATTTGGCAACTTAACTGGGCGTTCCATTCTAAAAAGTTTAAAGGTTACCAGCCATGGGCAGCGTTAGCGTTAGAAAATAAACAGGCCAAACAACCAGCCGAATTTTTGCTACATTTAGCTACCCAAGTAGATACTCTCTCACTAGAAGCAATGCTGGACTTTATAACTGGTGCCAAGCCTATTAGTTTGGATGACGGCACAGAATACACATCACCTTTGAAAGACTTTTACTTTGGCGAAGATGCCAAAACATCATCATCACTGGCTTTTTATGAGGCTATATCTCACCTTAGCGTCATACGCTCGCACTTGCGTGACCAGCAAGCCCAAACAGACCGCCAACTGCGCCTAGAAGACCTTTTGCTTATGTATGAAACCTACCAGGAGGCCGAACAGCCACTGCTCAACACCCACCCAATTGCCCAGAGCCAGTCGGCCGTACAATTACAGACTGTTTATAAAGCCAAGGGGCTAGAGTACGAATACGTTTTCTTGCCGTCCATGCAAGATGACGTGTGGGGGAGTACTGCCTCATCTGGCAGCAACAAGGTTTCATTGCCGCCTAACCTCAAACATATTCGGCACGATAGCAGCACCGAGGACACCCGCCGCAGGTTGCTATTTGTAGCCATAACTCGTGCCAAGCACGGGCTTTTCAGCACTAGCTACGCCCAGAAAGAAAACGGCAAAAAAACTTTGCCAGTGAAGTATTACCAGGAGCAAGCAGATGGCGAGGGCCGTGTTAGTGGCATATTGCCAGCTGGTGCAGGGCAGGTGCTGTTCACAGAACGCGCAGGGGAACAAGCAATGCAAGACATAGACACCCTGTGGCATTCGCGGCACACGCATATTAACCCTGAGCTTAGGAGTTTGCTTAGCGAAAGGCTGGCTCACTACACCATGAGCCCCACCCACCTCAACACCTTCACAAACCTTGAATACGCTGGGCCTTCGGCATTTCTACTTAATACTTTGCTACGGTTCCCAGAAGCACCAAGTGCCGATAGTATTTACGGCGCCTCGTTACATGATTGTTTAGAGTGGTTTCAAAAACAGGGGGCTAATGAGCAGTGGCCAAGTGTAGCACAGGTTGTAAAACGCTTCGAGCAGGCCATGAGCCATACCTTTTTGCCAGACGCCGACAAAACCATTTATACCGATCGCGGCCGCCACGCCTTAAAAACATACTTGGGCGCAAATGCTGAACAGCTTAAAAACCCCGCCAAAGCTGAGGTAGATTTCCGCAACGAAGGTGTCGTGCTAGATGGCGCCCGCCTGACAGGCAAAATTGACCGCCTAGAAATAAATGAAGAAGCCAAAACCGTACGTATAGTAGATTTCAAAAGTGGCACCCCAAGCACCAAATGGAGCGCAGCCACCAAATATAAAAACTACAAGCAACAACTGTATTTCTACGTCTTACTTATTGAGAAATCTCATAGTTACAAAGGCTACAAGGTAGAACAAGCAGCACTTGAGTTCATTGAACCGCTGGGCAACGGCAAAGCCGCCCCGCCATTGGCATTAGAATTCAACCAAGAAGAATACGAAAAGTTCAAAAAACTCATAAGCGTAGTCTGGCAAAGAATAATGACCCTAGACTTCCCAGACATCTCGAAATACACCCCCAACCTACAAGGCACCCTCCAGTTCGAAGATGACCTATTAAAGTAACAGTTCGAATCCTTTATCCTCAGCCA
>CAYGIR010000028.1:0-10901 GCA_964349985.1 uncultured Candidatus Saccharibacteria bacterium | reverse complement strand
CCTCCACTGTTACTACGAGTAATCGCGACTCGTTCGGTCACTACCCCTTTAGCGTCATGGGCAGGTTTGCGTTTACGCCACGGACCATTACACGGACTCGGAGATTTACAACCCTCTGGATCGGCTTTGGTAGAATCAACCGCAAAATAAGGCATAATATTTAACCCAGCTGGCTCGGAATTGGTGTTATGAATATAGAAGCCTCCCGAATGATGTTCATCACCGGTAGTCCCGTCCAGTAAAAATCCTAGTCCGAAATCTTTTTCAACCCAGTTAGCTTTTGGCCCCGTACCATCTGTTACCAGATATCCGTCCCCTTTGTTTCGAGCTACATCAATAATTGCCTTGGGGAAGTCCGAGCTTGTCGGATTATAGTCGCTGGTAGCTATACTCAATGCCGCCCAACGGCCCCAAGAGAAAAGATATTGGTAATCAGCCGGTAATTGATATCCTAGGTTGTCAAAGAGTAAGAAGTTCATTGGCTGCAAATGATGCGACGCACCTACCGACGTATTTAGACTATACCATCGGTCGTTTTGCCCTGTGTACATATTTTTTACCATATCTTCAGCCCAGTCCACCAGCATTCGATCTATCATAATCTCAGCATGCTTTTTGATTACAGCGTCCTGGAACAAATCGCGAATCATCCAGTAATCACCCATGTAAACATGCGCGTAACCAGAGCTATCTTTCTCAAATTCTGCAATATCTAGCCTGAAATGATCTGTTCTGTCATTGCCCCATGCGTCAGAATATCGGAAAAAGCTGTCACGGAAATAGTGCCAATAATCATCACGCGGAGCTGTAGAGTCTTTTACCGCATAGCCTCTGTAAGATTCTCCAGCATAAACCTCCGACAGCAGCATGCCGGTTGTAATGACCTGGAGTTTGTGGTTTTCGGTGCCATTATAGCCACCTGGTCCTTTTGGATCCCAAGGATTGTAGCTAGCTATATCAAAATTGATATCATCAAGGGTGTATTTATTAAAGAGCTTATTGCGCCAATACATCAATGATTTCTGGGCATTAGTTGTGCCATCTTTTCTCAACCCTGTCTTGAGCTTTGATTTGGTAGCTGGATATAATATATCTGGCTTATCCTCAAACATGAGGTAGGCACGTAGGTAGGTGAAAGCACCTGCATGATGGATGGCTTGTGATTCTGGTTCAGCCGTATCTATTTTGTCAGTACTGTTATAAATTAAATCATTGGCTTTGGAAACACAGGCATCGTTACAGGCGCTCGCACCGTCTCGATTACGTCGTTGAAGCATTATTACGCCCTGCGCTGCTCCCATATCAAAATCTGATGCCGCATCTCTGCCCAGCATCGCGTTTTCATAGACCGTACGTCTTTGAGGAAACTGCGTAACAACTTGCTCAACCGTTAGAGGTGTCGCTGCCCTACTCTGTAACAACAAATAAGCACCTACAGCCGCAAAACCTGCCACGAATAAAATGGCTACTCCTCTGTTTCTAGTCGATCGCGGTAACAATTTATTCAGTACATTCATGCGTTTATGTTTATTATAGCCTTTTTTCTTCATAGTCTTTCTCTGGGTTTTTCTAGTTTTTGATCCAGCTGTGATTGCCATAACCTCATTAAACTATAACCTTAAACGATTTGCAACGAGTTTTTCTGTCATCTACGCTCAACTTACGCAAAACTCCTCCATCCCCAGATCGAATTCTATCGACCGCAAACAGTTTTCGCTCGAGATAATTCACTCTGGGAACGGACTATTTTGCGTAAGTCAAGTTGTGGTCCTGTCGCAAAACCGCTCGTTCGTGGTGTGATTCAGACTGGGCTGAGTCAGTCTGAAGATGGGAGAGTTTTGGATGAATCCAGTTAAGCGATTTCACCGAGAGCAAGACGGTAAAAATGACGAATAACAATATTTTCGCCTAGTTTGGCGATGTATTCTTTGACATAATCGGCTACGGTTTGATCGGGGTTTTTGACAAAAGGCTGGTCCATCAAACAGCGCTCAGCAAAATGCTTTTTGAGCATACCGTCTACGATATTATCTATGATATTATCTGGTTTGCCTTCAGACTTGGCTTTGTCGATAAATTCAGTTTTTTTGGTATCCATCACTTCCGGGGATACATCTTTCATCGAGACAAACTCTGGGTTACTGGCAGCAATGTGCATGGCTATATCCTTAACCAATTCTGTAAATTCATCGGTCTTGGCTACAAAATCCGTTTCGCAATTTAGTTCTACCAACACTCCGATACGTCCATCATGATTGTATGTACCGATTACACCGCTACGGGCTTCACGCTCACCACGTTTTTCGGCTTTGGTCAAGCCTTTTTTACGCATAGCGGCTAGAGCCGTGTCAAAATCACCGTTGGCGTCTTGTAGTGCCGCTTTGGCATCTGTCAACCCTACGCCTGTCAAATTCTTTAGTCGCTTGATATCTTCTATGCTAACCATTGCCTCTTACCACCTTTGCCTCCTCCTTATGTTCCACAATTTTATCTTGTGACTTGGCTTCTTCTTGCGCCTTACTGTGGGCTACTGCCTGTATGCTGTCAGCTTTTTTCTGATATTTAGACTTACCTGTCAGGATGGCGTTTTGCATATAATCAGCTATGAGTTTGATTGTCTTGATCGCATCATCATTGGCTGGAATTGGATAATCAATCAATGACGGATCGGCATTTGTATCGACGATTGCCACTACCGGTATGCCGAGCTTGCGTGCTTCACGAACCGCGTTGACATCATGAGTTATGTCGATTATAAACATTGCGCCAAGCTTTGGGCTCAGGTTTTTGATACCACTATAAAGATGATTCATGTCATCTATTTCTTCTTGATAACGCTGCACCTCTAGCTTGCTGTATTTAGCCGCCAGAGCACCGTTTTCCATCTTTTCCTCTAAATCTTTGAGGTGCTTAATACGCCCACCGATGGTGTTCCGATTAGTCAACATACCACCTAGCCAGCGCTCCACCACAAAAGGCATATCCGTCGCTATCGCTAATTCTTTGATGATACTCTGCGCCTGACGTTTGGTCCCGACCACTAGAACTTGCTTGCCTTGACTGGAAACATCTTCTATAAAATTCAGTGCTTTTTCCAGCTGTTCGACAGTTTTGGTAAGATCTATAATATGCGTGCCTTCGCGTTTGCTATGAATATACTGAGCCATCTTGGGGTGCCAACGACTGGTCTTATGACCAAAATGCGCTCCAGCCTCTAATAATTTCTTTATATCTACCCCGTTAGAAGCGTGCTTCGCTTCGGGAGTAGATTTTACTTTTGCCTCTTCTGTTTCAGATTGTTCGCTTCTAACGGGGTCTACATCTGACATTATACTATTGTCCCTTCTGTAATCCTTACTCTTCGTTTGTGGGCCCAGCTGATCCGCTCAAGGTGTCAACTAGGAGGATTACGCCTCAAACTGCTTAATTTTTGATAATTACATAATAACAGATTGACATCTGAGTAGCAAGTAGATATACTTACTGACTAATGAAGAAAGATCTACATCCTACAAACTATCGACCCGTTGTGTTTCAAGACCTCAACGATAAAACAACATTTTTGACGCGATCAACTGTGGCCACAGATGACACAATCACGCTAGATAGTGTTGAATATCCATTGGTAAAAGTCCACATATCATCCGCCTCACATCCATTCTTTACCGGGCAAGAAAAAATGATTGATATAGAAGGTCGTGTTGATAAATTCAAAGCTCGACAAGAAGCGGCCAAAGTCCGCGCCGAAGCCATGAAAAAATCTGCCAGCAAAACGCGCGTCAAAACTCTTAAAGTTGATGAAACTGAGAAAATAGTCAAATTGTAACTTTTCCAGGGTGTAGTTTATAAGGGTCAGAGTTTAGTAAGTCTTTGTTTTTACTAGACCCTAAGCCCTAAATTCTATAACCTAATATTATGGATAAAAAAGAACAAGCCCTCCGAGATGAACTAGCTACATTGCAGAAACGAGCTGAATTAGAAGCTGATTTCTATACAGATATGGGAGCTAACAGGCGCCTGTCTCAACTTAAGGAAATCATAGATCTATTTGATAAAATCCATCAAATGGAATCTGATATGGCGGAATGGAAGACCCTATTGAGTGTCACCGATAGTGTTGCTACAATTATGGCTCAGAATGAGATAGATCAGTTAAGAGATGGCTTGGATTACGAAAATAAAAACCTGTCAGCTTTGTTGACTCCCAAAGACCCTAATGATGAGCGGGATGTAATTATAGAAATCCGGGCCGCGGCTGGTGGTGATGAAGCTAGTTTGTTTGGTGGCGAACTTTACCGAATGTACGCACGTTGGGCTGAAGCGCACAACTACAAAACCGAGCATATTAGCGAAAGTCCGTCTGAAAGTGGTGGGTTCAAAGAAATCATTTTTACTATTCGTGGCATTGACGCTTATCGAATGCTCAAATTTGAAGCCGGTGTCCACCGAGTACAACGAGTGCCAGTCACCGAAAGCCAAGGTCGCATACATACCAGTACCGTTACGGTGGCAGTCATGCCCGAAGCCGAGGAAACCGATGTAGAGATTAACCCGAGCGACCTACGAATTGACGTTTTTCGTTCTGGTGGACATGGCGGTCAGTCAGTTAATACCACGGATTCAGCAGTCCGTATAACCCACTTGCCCTCTGGGCTGGTTGTAGCCAATCAAGACGAAAAATCCCAGATCAAAAATAAAGCCAAAGCTATGGGCGTGTTGCGTTCCAGACTTCTACAAATAAAGATAGATGAGGAGCAAAAACAGCTTTCAGATGCTCGCAAAAAGCTAATCGGATCTGGAGATCGCAGCGAAAAAATTCGCACCTACAATTTCCCTCAAGACCGTATCACCGATCATCGCATTGGTTATTCACGTAGCAATATTCCCGCCGCGCTTGCTGGTGACATAGACGACTTAATAGAAAAGCTCTCGCAATATGAGCGAGAGCTAATCAACCAAGAGTAAAAATTATTTAGTTTCTGTGGCTAATTCTGCTCGGCTAGAAACAAAGGTTTTAAGCTCTTCAACAATAGCATTATGTGTCTCAAAATCTTCACCCACATCAATCATGGTTATCATCATTCGGTCATTACCATTTTCAATCACCTGGGCATCTATGGCGGTTCCTGTTGCCGACGTAGGATCGGTGCGTTCAAGCTGTGTAACAACCCTTTTACCAGACTGCATTTCCAGCTTAAAGGGTTTGATTTGGTCGTCTTCAATTATTGCCCCGAACTGACAGTTAACACCAATTTGCAGGTTGGTAGATGTTAGATCTTCCTCGGCATGCCCCAGCTTGAATAATATAAATTGCCCAACTGGTGCGACAGACTCTGTTGAACGTCGGCTGAGTTGAGGGTACATATCCATAGCAATAACAGATGTGGCAAATTCTACACCCGGATGAGTATCAGAACTAACGACTTCATGAGGTTTAAATAGCCTCACTTCGGCATCTTTCGAGCTAGAGCTAGCATATTCACCAGGTTTTCCAAAGCCTAGATTTCTACTCTCTGATAGGATTGAACCCAACTTCCTGATTAGGCTCTCTCTATCGGCAAGCACATTGGTGCTTGCCAACTCTAGCGCATCGGGATGAGACAAAACTTCCCCGATGTCAGAAATATGCTGTTTAGTTTCTTGGGCCATTAGCGCCGAACCTGCGATTCTATCAACGTTATGTTTTTCAAAAAGTCCGTCTTGTGGTTTCATATTTTTGCCTTGTGTTACTTTTTTATTTTTCAGTCTTGAGAACATAATACTACTAATGGTTATGTTTGTCAATAGGTAAAGTTTATTTTATACGTGTCTGTATGTTGCCTGCCGACTCGTGGTATGATTAAAGCCTATGAGCCAAGACGAATTCACCAAACTATTCAAATACATGGAAAAACGGTTTGATGCTGTAGACAAACGGTTTGATATGCAAGACAAAAAAATTGACGAGCTTAGTGGTGCAATAGCCGAACTGGGTGGCCAATTGCGGGATTATCACCATGAAATGATCATGCTAGCACGTAAAGTGGACCGTATGGAGCGCTGGATACATGAAATTGCCGAAAAAACCGGCGTGAAATTATCTCAAGCGTAACTTTTGTTTTGACTATCCAAGAATTCCTAACATTTTCTATAGCCAAGCTTGCAAAAGCCGGTATTACCACTGCCCGCTTGGACTGTTTGGTTTTATTAGAAGACGCCACCGGCAAAGACCGCTCTTACCTGTTAGCCCACCCCGAACATATCTTGCAAGGTCGGACCTTGCAAAGATTGAGAGGGGGGGTTTTGCGACGTATGGAGCATGTTCCGCTCGCTTATATCAGAGAAAAATCTGAATTTTACGGTAGAGAATTTATTGTTAATAAACACGTCCTAGTGCCCCGCCCCGAAACGGAAACTATGATTGAGCTCTTAAAGGAATTGATGAGCGAGGAGCAAAGAAATAGCAGCAAAGAACTCGAATTTGCCGATATAGGAACAGGGTCAGGATGTATAGCCATAACCGCAAAACTAGAAATTCCGCAGGCAAAACTATACGCCTCGGATATATCTGAGCATTGTCTAAAAATTGCTCGAAATAATGCCAAATATTTAGATGCGGACGTTACTTTTTATCAAGGCAATCTATTGGAGCCTATCATTGCTCATTGCTCACTGCTCACTGCCCTCTTATGCAATCTGCCTTACGTACCCAGCGATTACCCCATAAACAAAGCCGCTACACATGAACCAAAACCGGCGATTTTTGGTGGAAATGATGGGCTGCATTTGTACAGAAACCTGTTTGCTCAGATCGGTCATTTACACCAAAAACCAACCTATGTCTTAACCGAATCTTTACCCTTCCAACACAATGCCCTAGAGTCGATTGCCAAAAATGCAAACTATAAATTACTTAATTCTTATGATCTGATACAGGTATTTATGACGGCTCGCCATACTGCTTGATTTGATACTATTCTTGGGGAGCGGCTTTTAATTTGACTTTTATGGTTTGCTCTTTACCATCTCGAATAATTGTCAAGGATACTTCATCGCTGACAGATTTACTGCCAATAATAGAAGTCAGGCTGTTCTTTTCATTCACCTCTTTGCCATCAATTTTGGTAATTATGTCCTTTTCCTTTAGGCCAGCTTCTTGGGCGGGACTGCCTGGTAAAATCGAGGCTTGCCCATTGCGTGCGGGTAATATATAAGCACCACGCTTGGTAGTTAGATTATATTGGTAAGCGTAATCATCAGTAAGTGATATATACCGAATGCCCAGATATGGGCGCTCAAGTTTACCTTTCGATAATATTCCTTTGATCAATCCCTGCACGTCGTTTATAGGTATCGCAAACCCGATATTTTGAGCCGAACCACCAGCAATAGCGGTGTTGATTCCTATGACCTCACCATTTATGTTTAACAAAGGACCGCCGGAATTGCCTTCATTTATAGCCGCATCGGTTTGAAACAAATTTTGCAACGTCTCACTATTACCACCAGAATCCCCCGCCATAACACTGCGACCAAAACCAGAAAGAATACCAGAGGTAACGGTGTTTTGAAATTGTCCAAGCGCATTACCGATCGCAATAACTTTGTCGCCTACTTGTACTTTGGCAGAATCGCCCAGGGTAGCTTTTTGAAGTTTTTTACCTTCCAAGTCTTTGATTTTCAGAAAGGCCACATCCAAAGGATCAGTTGCAGTAGTACGACCTACGACTTCTACGTTATCCAACTCCGTACCATCAGATAATGTTACACTAACACTACTAGTGCCACTTGGCACCACGTGCCTATTGGTCACCACATAACCATCATCGCTTATTATTATGCCCGTTCCCGCACTTTGCTCTTGGGTCATGCCCCCAAAACCAAAAAAATCCATTTGGCGTGATGTCTGTCCTGTTACGTTTACCGAAACAACACTAGGTCCAGCATTTTTAGCTATAGCACTAATGAGTTCGCTTTCATTAAGTACGGTTTTCTGACCCTCATGACTGATAACCGGACTACTAGACAACTGATTATTTCTATTGGAGCCAATGTAACCACCCCCAAAGCCTGCGCCAATACAAAGGATCAGCAACAGCGCAACTGATGCCAGTTTTTTGCGCAGTTCATCATGGTGAACGGCTACATTGTCGGTTGTTCGGTCTAAAGATGGAGTAGTTTCGCGTAAGTCTAGTTTGTTATTCTTATCATTCATATTTTAATCCTCTTTTAATTAACACTAACGATCAGTCCGTTGGCGACTAAATTGTTTTATCACCCCAGTCCGAAAATACTAATACCACGATTACAACCACAACCATTATAAACACTATCTGCCTTCGTAGTAAAATTGATAATCGATCGGTTTCCTGTAGATAATACAAACCAGCTAAGCCAAAGCCTAGAACATTTAATAACAACACTGGTTGGGCTATCACACCATAAAATAGTAACCAATGCACGCCGAGCCAAGCCAAGCCAGCCGCAAAATATCCCCATGTATGCGAATATAGCGACGTGTAAGGCTCATCAAAACTACTAAGAAAATGCCTTGCCGAGAGATAACAGATCGTCCAGGTCGCAAAAACCAGCACAAACAATGGAGCCGCCGGCCACGCTATGAAGAGCGCCGTTAATCCGTAAATTTGACCGATCATTGCTTGCCCAGAAATACTGATAGTACTCCGCCCGGGCTTAATAAAAATCTGCCAAACCATGTACAGTATGGCCCAAAATAGTTGCATCGACGCGCTATTGGAATGTGTCATAAATACTACAGTGGCCAATCCAACCATAATGTCTACGGCGTTAGCTCGCACAATAGCCGGCCAAAACCGCGGGCGCATCGCGAACATGCGCCATTTTGTGATCAGCACAAGCAATACTGCTAGTTGAGCAAAATTAATGCGTACCAGTATAAAAACCAGGGCAGGCATCAAACCACTTAACAGTATGTGCAATACGTGCGCATAGCCTTTAGTGGGCTTGATCTTGACCGCTAATTTGGATTTGCGCGGGTCTAATACCCTTTTGGAGCGTATCACAAGCTCTGTGGCAGATGGACTGTGTGTCTGCCCGTTTTCGGCTAAAACTACTGATGATGTGTGACGCTCAGACCGCTTAACTCTGCGTAAACCTAGCTTATGTTTTCTCATTGCCCAAGTATTATAACAAAATCAGCATTACCAGGGTTGGTAATATTCACATCTGGTAGCGTATTGACTGCCATCACGCCAAGACGTTGTTCTAAATAGTGCTTAGTGTACTTTTTAGTCCCACCCGTAAGATCAACCAGAATAGTCTTTGTATAAGTTTTGGTTGGAGCATCTCCTACCATGTTAACGGTATAGCCAAATGATTTCAATTCAGTTGCCTTCGTAGTAGCTAGCCCTGAAGTGAGCGTACCATTCAATACAGCTAGAGTGGCGTTTTCATTGGCGAGAAATCCGTCTTTGAGAGTGTTCCTAACATAACTTTGAATTGCTGAAAAATCCGTCAATCCTGCCCGAGGCTGCTGAATCGATTGCCCCGCTATATTTACGCTCGTCAAGAAGTTATTAGGCGGATCTGTTAAGCCTATTGTCGCAATAGAGTCCGAATGAATATTTTTGCCAATCTCATATAAACGCATCGCCTCATTCAAACCCATGTTGGACTGTATGTGATTACCGAACGCATCAAGAAGTTGTGATATTTTGATGGGATTAGCAAACGTTCCAAGAGAAACAACCTTGTCCTTTAGGGCTATAATGAGTTTACGTTGGCGTTCGGCCCGATCAAAGTCTCCTCTGGGACTAGTGTAACGCGATCGAGCATAAAATAGTGCTTTTTGCCCATCGAAATGCTGATTGCCTTGCTTGACATCAAGCACGTAATTTTTACGTGTTAATTCATCCCAAAGCGTTTCATGCACCGTATTGGTTGCGTCAACATTCAGATCAACTCCTCCAACTGTGTTGATAGCTTGTTCAAACCCAGCAAAATCCACCATTATATGATAATAAATAGGTATACCTAAGTAATCTTCCAGTACGTTTTCTACGGCGGCAAACCCGGCGTTTTCCGCGTCCGATTTGCTGGCATTTCGAGCCAACGCCTTTCCTTTGGCTTCGGCAAATATAGAGTTGACCCGATAATTACTTGTTTTTGGATAATATAAATCGCGTGGGATACTTAGCAGAGCCGCCTTTTTTTGGATCGGATCGATACTGGCAATCAATATGGTGTCTGTCAGATCTGGACCTGAGTGGCCTTCTCCGCCTCGACCAAGCAAGAGAATATTTACCCTACCATCTCCCTCGCCTTTCAATTTGCTAGGGTCTACTCCATCCTGCAAGGCAGCGGCGCCCTCGGCACCACCCTTAAATATTTGATGGAGTTTCAAATAGCCTTTCCCGAACAAAAATCCACCTATCAACAAAACGCACAGTACGGCTCCAAGCAAATTACGACGACTAAATATTTTTAGCCTACGCTGTTTCTTGCGCTTTGGCGGAGATGGTGGCAAGGAAATGTCAATCATCCCACTAGGATTGCGTTTTGGTTGCCTACCTATCGACCGCCGTTCACTACCATTGATGAGTGGTTGTATCGGCTGATGAAACCCGTCTGTTTGTGCAAAATTATCCAAGCGCCCCTGAGAAACTGGCAAATCTGATCGGCGTGTAGTTTGGCGTAAGACATTACCAGGATTCTTGATGCCTCTAGAAATGTCAGGCCTGAGCATGCCATCTACAGAATTGGAAAATCGTTTGGGTTGCTTGTTGGTACGAAAATTATTCATATATTTAGGTAAGTATCAAGTATACCTGTTGTGGTAGTGCTTCGTAAAGCTACTACTATACTGGACCTGTCGCAAAATCGCCCGTTCCCAGGCTAAATCAGCTCGAGTTGGGAGTGGTTTGGCTGAAGGAGAGGTAGCC
>CAYGIR010000027.1:9106-11260 GCA_964349985.1 uncultured Candidatus Saccharibacteria bacterium | reverse complement strand
ACTTTTCCATTGTCCTTTGGTCACACCTGAACGGCTACGAGCTTCCACTCCTCCCTCAACATAACTACGGTTATGCCTCACTCGGATTGAAAGCTCTCGTTCGCTCAGGTGCACTCTGGCATCAATGGCTAAGTGCGAAATGCGTGTACTGGACTCAAGCAATCGTTCTTCTCCAGAATGAATAAATCGCGATATATCAATTGATACTTTGGTTGTTCCAAGCCACGTGAAAATCGTTTTCGCTAGAGCTCATTCGCTTTGGGAGCGAGGTATTTTGCGACAGGTCCAGATTAGTGGGTGTCTAGATGTCTATAAGTTTCTTATCGCGCAGGGTCGCATCAATTTTGGGACGGTCGAAACCAATTATGATTGTTCCGTCTATGTCGATGACTGGTATACCCATCTGACCAGATTTTTGAACTGATTCGTTCATATATTTTGGGTCATGTTCAACGTTCCGATCTTCATACTTAATACCAAGCTTGTCAAAGTACTGCTTGGTAGCGTGACAAAAAGCGCACCAATCTGCTGAGTAGACAATTATCATATGCCAATTATATCATGTACCTGTTAAACTTAATGATTATGGAAGAAGCCATCGTTCAAAAATCTGATAAGAAATCCAAAAAACGTATTATCCTGCCCGTGTTTGGACTGGCAATGTTCCTTTTAGGCGCGCTGACGTTAGTGGCGATTCGTTTTGCAACGTTAGATGGCGATGGGGTTCATTATCATGCCAATTTTTCGCTTTATATCAATGGGCAAAAAGATGAGTTCAAAAGCTTTACCTTTTATGAAGAAGTTCAAGCTTGCGCTGCTGACGATGCGAATAATATCAAGGCACGGACACATCTTCATGATAATAATCCCGGCTTGGTACATGTGCATGCTGGTGGGGTGACTTGGGGACAGTTCTTTACAAACCTCGGATACACCTTAAGCAACAAAGCCATGGTGACAGATAAGGGAGTATTTGCTGAAGATCAGAATGGGAATAAGCTGACCTTCATACTCAACGGGCAACCAATCCAGGCGATAGAAGGTAAACTCATAAATACAGAAGATGTTTTGCTAATTAATTATGGCAATGATGATTCAAAAACACTTCAAGGTCGTTATGACCAAATCCCACGTGATGCCACGAAGGCAAACACCCAGTACGATCCCGCCACCTGTAGCGGTGGTCGTAATATAACCTTCTTGGAACGCTTGAAGCAGGCTACTGGCATTATTGACACCTCGACCCCTAAACACTAATTTGAAATATCATAGCACTGGGGGAGTGGGGGTTGCGAAGGAACTGTTGTAGCTGATATAATATTCGGAGATGGGAAAAGCCGCGGCCAAGAAGAAGATGACCACGACTCCTGCTCAAGATGAGCTGGATCAATATATGTCTTCTGTAAACGCTAAGCAGCAATTTATCGGTGCAACGATGAATATGGGTTGGCGTCTTGCGATAACCGTTGTAATCCCCATAGTAATCGGCGTTAAAGCTGATGAGCGTTTCGATAGTAGTCCATCCTACACGTTAACGGGAATGATAATTGCGGCTACAGCCGGCTGCATGGCGGTATGGGGAACGATAAAAGAAGTTAACAGAGAACAAATAGAATCCGAAAAGGAGACCAAGAAACGTGCTAAATAGTTTGATCACTACAATTGCATCAGAAGCAGCCAGCCCTGCAGTACATATTACGCCTAGCTATCTTTTTACGATCAACGGGCTTAATATAACCAACTCCATGTTGTACGGAGCTATAACGGCGTTCTTGACCTTATGTGTGCTGATATATATTTCCAAACGTATGACTGTTCGCCCTCGTGGCGGTTTGACGCAGATCGTGGAACTTGGCACGGATTTTATCACTAACTTATTGGAGTCATCATTAGGCAGCAGAGAAAAAGCTGTCAAATACGCTCCGTTTTTTGTCAGTATTTTTTTCTTTATACTTTTTAGTAACTGGCTCGGGCTTCTGCCTATTATTGGCGAGGCATTACGATATAATGGCGAAGAACCGTTATTCAGACCCTTTACCGCTGATTTGAACGGTACGCTTGCCGCCGCAACGGTTACTATGGTCACAGTACAATATTTTGCGATCAAAGAATCTGGCGCGCTTAAGCATTTACGACATTATTTTACTGGTAGCC
>CAYGIR010000027.1:0-9006 GCA_964349985.1 uncultured Candidatus Saccharibacteria bacterium | reverse complement strand
GCGATCAAAGAATCTGGCGCGCTTAAGCATTTACGACATTATTTTACTGGTAGCCTCAAGAATCCCGTCACTTTATTGCTGGGCATATTCGAGATGTTTAGTGAGCTAACGAGGATTTTTAGTTTAGCACTTCGTTTGTTTTTGAACGTTACCATTGGTGAAATAATTATTTCTGTTTTCTCATTCCTGGGTAAATTTGCGGCTCCGATCACCGCTCTGCCCTTCATGATCTTGGAACTCTTGGTCGGTGCGCTACAGGCGTATATATTTGTCATGTTAGCCATCATGTATCTGGCTGTTGCTGTCAAGCACGGCGAGCATGATGCCCATGAAGATCCAGATCATCCTTTGACCATCGACGACGTTGTTATGGCTGAGGTTGGCGGTAATAGTAATTAATGTAAATAAAAGGAGTTAATAATAATGATTTATTTTGCAGCAGAAGCATTAGAACTTGGCGTGCTAGCCAAGGGTATAATGATGGGCTTTGGTATGCTTGGACCAGCTATCGGTATTGGTATGATTGGCGCGGCCTTCATGAACGCCGTGGGTCGTAATCCGGAAGCAAGCAAGTACTTGGGTCAAATTCTGGTCATCATAGCAATTGTTGAGTTGATGGCGTTGCTTGTATTCGCCTCCCTATTTATTATCAAATAAAGTCTTAAGAAAGGATTCTACAGTGGTGCAATTGTTTTTTGCAGCCGAAAAGGCCGCCGAAGCCAGTGACTCGCCTCTTGCCGCACTTGGTGTAGATGGTAAAAGCTTCCTGATTCAACTAACGACGTTCCTGTTGGTTTTGTTGGTGCTAAAGCGCTTTGCGTTTAAACCAATAACTAAACTTTTAGATCAAAGACGCAAAGTCATTGATGACGGTGTCAAGATGGGCCTAAGAATGGAAAAAGAGAAAGCCAAACTTGATGGTGAAATCACCAAAGTTATGCGTGATGCTCGGCAAGAAGCTGACAAAATTATCGGCAATGGTCAAAAAGAAGCGCGTGAAATAATCCGCGAGGCCGAAAAAGTGGGTCAACGAAAAGTTGATACCATGATTTTGGACGCGGAAGCTCGAATTGGCGAAGAAACCGAACAAGCTAAACGCAAGTTAGAAAAAGAAATTGTAGGCTTAGTATCAGAAGCAACCGAAGCAATAGTCGAGGAAAAAGTAGATGCGGCTAAAGATGCCAAAATAATTGACAAAGTGCTGAAAGGCAGGAAGTAGTGAACGGTTTACGACTAGACAATCACGGTTTCAGAGTATTTTGTACGCTTATCGGCGCTTGCGAGGAACGAGCGTGAAGGTTCCCCGTCACATCTTGGCCGAAGCTATTGCGCGACGTACTTTGACTATATCCGATAGTAGGCAACTTGCTCGTGAAATCGCCGCTTATTTGCTTGAAGAACGACGCACAAACGATTTAGAATCAATTTTGAGAGACATTATGCAATATCGTACCGAACATGGAGTCTTGGAATCAGAAGTGGTGACCGCACACGAACTTCAGCCGGGTGTCTTAACTCAGGTCAAGCAATTACTACAGATCGCTTATCCAAAAGTCAGCACAATTCATGTGGGATCCCGACAGGACCCATCTGTGATAGGGGGCATGAGAATAGTTATGGCTAACGAACAGTTAGATATGACGATAAGCTCCAAAATCGCAACCTTTAAGCGTTTAACCACCACAGGAGGAAATTCATGAAGGACGTTTCAATCCAGGAATTATCAAATGACATACGTGCCGCTATAGTTGAGTTAAAAGCGCAACCAGAAATCGAAACTGTCGGTGTTGTGACGCGTGTCGGTGATGGCGTGGTGTGGATTTACGGTCTTAGCAATTGTGGTTATAACGAAATGATTCAGATTCAAGCAACCGATGGTACTTATGTGACGGCATTCGCGTTGCACCTTGGTGAAGACGAAATCGGAGGCGCGCTTTTGGGTGATGATACACTTATCAAATCGGGTGCTTCCGCTAAACTCACCGGCAAGGTACTAGAAGTCCCAGTTGGTCCAGAGCTGATTGGTCGGGTAGTCGATCCACTAGGTCGTCCTCTAGACGGTAAGGGTGTTATCAAATCCACACAAACGAGTCGTGTAGAGCGTGCCGCCCCGGGCGTTTTGGCTCGTAAAAGTGTCCATGAGCCCCTCATGACAGGGCTTACAGCAATTGATGCCATGGTGCCAATTGGTCGCGGTCAGCGTGAATTATTGATTGGCGACCGTCAGACAGGTAAAACTGCCGTAGCAATTGACACCATGATCAACCAGCATCGTCAAAATACCGGTGTCATAAATATATATGTTGCAGTGGGTCAAAAACTCAGCAAAGTCGCTCGTTTGGTAGAGCGTCTCAAGCGCGAAGGCGTCATGGATCAAACCATCGTTGTCGCTACTAGTGCCGCCGATCCTGCTAGTCTACAATATTTGGCACCGTATGCCGGTTGCGCGATGGGTGAATATTTCAGGGACAATAAGCAACATGCGCTGATTATTTATGATGATTTGACCAAGCATGCAGCAGCATACCGTCAGATGTCACTGCTACTGCGTCGTCCACCAGGACGCGAGGCTTATCCAGGAGATGTATTTTATCTGCACTCTCGTTTGTTGGAGCGTGCCGCCAAACTATCTGATGATCTAGGGGCCGGCTCTTTGACTGCCCTGCCGATCATTGAAACCCAGGCTGGCGATATTAGCGCGTATATTCCGACTAACGTTATCAGTATTACCGATGGTCAAATCTTCATGGAGACCAATTTATTTTATCAGGGTATCAGACCTGCGATTTCAGTTGGATTATCGGTATCTCGTGTTGGAAGTGCCGCTCAGACCAAAGCGGTCAAGAGCGTTGCCAAGGGCCTGCGTATAGACCTGGCGCAATTCCGTGAGCTAGCCGCATTTAGCCAGTTCTCTACCGATCTGGATGCCGAAACCCGTCAGCGGATAGAGCGTGGACAACGTCTGACCGAGATACTCAAACAACCGCAATTTAGCCCGTACTCTATAGCACAAATGTACGCCACACTATTGGCGGCAACCAGCGGTTGTTTTGATAAAGTACCATTAGACAAAATCAAAACCGCCGAAGCGAATCTATTGCGTGAGCTCAAGCATGAACATGCCAAAGACATGGACAAGATCAATACGGGTGCCGAGCCAGATGAAAAAACGCTAAAGAAAATCGTTGACCTGGCCAACAAGATAGCCCTTTCGTACAAACCAGAAGAGAAAGCAACAAATAGCAAATAGTATGAAGCAACGAAAAGAAAACACCATGTTTGAGAATTGTTTCGTATCGCATATTCATTTCTCTAATTGCGGAGTAAGATTAACAATATGAATAAGGTGAATGATCCGGTTGTAACGCAGTCTATGCTTGCAAAAGCCCTTGAGAAAAATAACAAAACACTTTCCAAAACTATAATTGATGAAATAGGGGGGATTATTGATGTTTTTGTTACTCAAATTGACACCAGGTTTAATAAAGTTGAATCTGATATTGCCGATATCAAATCCTCTCAGGATAGTTTAGTACGAACTATAGACGCTTTTATAAAACGTATAGATAACTACGAAATCGAGCAAGTTGCCAGAGATGCTGAAGTTCAGCGATTAAAGCGATGGATTGAACAAATTGCCCAAGAAACCGGCGTAAAATTAATCGGTTATACAAAGTAAGGGCTGGGAGAAGGAAACAATAAATGACTAAGCAAATAACACCGAGCAAAGACTGCCTAACCCTATCCCCATCCCCCATCTACGATCTACCGCGCACGGAGTTCGCCCGTGGCTAATACGATTATCTTGAAGCGTAGGATTGGATCTGTGAAAAGTACCAAACAGATCACCAAGGCGATGGAGTTGGTGGCCGCCAGCAAGATGCGTCGCGCGCAGGAACATGCCGTGTCTGGTCGGACATATCGTGAATTTGCTTACTCTTTGCTCACTCGTCTAAGTGCTATTACAGAGGTGGCAGAACACCCTTTGTTTGTGGCCAGAACCGTACAATCAAGGCTTTACGTTGTGATCACGAGTAACGGCACTCTGGCTGGCGCGTACAATGCGAATATTATTCGTATGTTGGCGCGCGCTATTCTGACAGATCAGCAGGCTGGCATTAAAACACAGGTTATTGCCGTAGGCAAACAGGGTGCCAAATTTGCTCGTCGTGTTACAGGGATCGATCTTATTGCCGCATATACGGATATGCCGGATAGTCCAGACGCCAATCATGTTAGACCAATTTTGGACACAGCAATCGAGATGTATCAGAATAAAAACGTAGATGATGTCAAAGTCTTATATACCCAATTCAAATCAAACTTAGTTCAAGAATCAACCATTCTATCGCTTTTGCCGGCGCGCTTTGAATCCACCGAGGAGGCGGAAAATTCTCTGGACAACACTACCTTTGAGCCGTCCATTGATGTTGTGTTAGATAGCGTAACCGAGCGATTACTGGAGGTTCAAGTGTGGCAAGCATTATTGGAAAGCTTGGCTAGTGAGCATTCTATGCGGATGATGGCTATGAAAAATGCTACTGATAACGCTTCAGATATCATTGATGATTTGACTCTGGCATTTAACACTGCTCGACAAGCGGCAATTACCCAGGAACTAGCAGAGATAACCGGTGGAGCGGAGGCTATGAAATGAGCATATCTGCGTCAGAACGACTTCTTGGGGCACCAGAGGCTTTGCTGAATCAAGAGGATATAGATGGTATAGTTGATGCCGCGATAGAGTTAGTGATTGGTGATCCCGACCATAGATTAATGACCCCCAGAATGCAATTACTAGCTGTTAGTAAATTAGTTGCAAGTGGGCTGTCCGAATACACTAAACCAGTTGATTTATATGATGAAAATAACGGAGGTAAAAAATGAGCGTGGTAGCAACTAAAACTAATAAATCCGGTACAATATCCCAGATCGTAGGCGTGGTGGTGGACATAGAATTTTCCAAAGAGTACTTGCCGGCTATCTACAATGCTCTTACTGTTGAGCTGGATGGGCAGACCTTAGTCTTTGAAGTTGCTCAGCATTTAAGTGAATCATCGGTACGGGCGATTGCCCTTGGGTCTACCGATGGTATGGAGCGTGGCACGGTTGTCATGGACACGGGGACGCCGATTAGCGTCCCGATTGGTGATGATACCTTAGGGCGTATGTTTAATGTTATCGGTGAGCCAATTGACGGTAAGGATGGTAAATTCACAGAAAAAGCCCCAATTCATCGTGCGCCTCCGGCACTCATTGAGCAATCAGGCAATGTAGAAATTCTGGAAACAGGTATCAAGGTAATCGACTTAATCGCGCCAATAACCAAGGGTGGCAAGGTAGGTCTGTTTGGTGGGGCTGGCGTGGGCAAAACAGTTCTTATTCAGGAGCTTATCAATAATATCGCCAAATTTCACAGTGGCTATTCAGTTTTTGCCGGTGTAGGTGAACGTACTCGTGAAGGTAACGACTTGTATCATGAAATGGCAGAATCCGGCGTGCTGGACAAGACTTCCCTTGTCTTTGGTCAGATGAACGAACCACCTGGCGCACGTTTGCGTGTGGGCTTGTCTGGGTTGACCATTGCCGAAGGGTTTCGTGATAAAGGCTCCGATGTTCTGTTTTTCATTGATAATATATTTCGTTTTACACAGGCCGGTGCCGAAGTTTCAGCCTTATTAGGTCGGTTGCCTTCAGCTGTGGGCTATCAGCCCAATTTGGCCCAGGAAATGGGTCAGCTCCAAGAACGCATTACCTCAACCCGCAAGGGTTCGATTACATCCGTTCAGGCCGTGTATGTCCCTGCCGATGACTTGACGGATCCTGCTCCAGCAACGACTTTTGCCCACCTTGATTCAACCATTGTATTAAACCGTGCCTTGACGGAGTTAGGACTTTACCCCGCTGTTGACCCGCTAGATTCCAATTCTACAATTCTCGATCCAGAAATAGTTGGCGAGGAACACTATGAAGTTGCCCGTGAAGTCCAGCGTGTTTTGCAACGCTACAAAGATTTACAAGATATCATTGCCATTTTAGGTATGGAAGAGTTGTCTGATGAAGATAAACAAACGGTCGCTCGTGCGCGACGTATTCAGCGTTTTCTAACCCAGCCATTCTTTGTTGCGGAGGTTTACACTGGACACCCAGGTAAATATGTCGCGCTAAGTGATACAATCGCCGGTTTTCGTGAAATTCTGGATGGCAAACATGACAATCTCCCAGAAAGTGCATTCTACATGAAGGGCGACATCAGTGAAATTTCAGGCGAGAAAAAATGAGTTTGCTGGAAATATTCGAACAAATGATACCTCAAGCAGCTGAGTTTGAAATGGAGGTTGATCTGCGGAACTTGGTTGAGGAACTTGGTTTGCCAGCAGTAAATGATATATTTGCCTCTATAGCTGCAGTCGATGTGCAAGGAGAGGTATGATCAAGTTTGTTTTGGTGACACTTGGTGGTATCAAATTCAGTCAGGATATCTATGAAATTATTTTGCCTACTTTGGATGGTGAGATAGGCGTTATGCCCGGTCACATGCCACTGATTAGTGTGGCTACTCACGGGATAGTTAGTATCCGACATCAAGCCACGGACAAAGATGATATGATGGAGCATTTTGCAATTAGCGGTGGAGTGATAGAGGTCGCAGATGATACGTTACGTGTATTAGTAGACGAGGCGGATCATGCCGACGAAATCAGCGAATCCGAAGCCCAAAAAGCCTTTGATCTAGCTAAAAAAATGAAAGACGAGGCCAAAGACCAGGTTAGTCTTGACCACGCCCAGAGCCTAATTGACCGTCACGCTACACGTATCCAGGTTGCTGGCCTAAAACGCCGTAACAGACGCCAAAACTAACCTAGTTTTTATTAGTAGGTGAAAGGTGGCTCGTGAGTTACATTTACCAACTCTTCTTTAAGCCCCAACTGTTCTTTGAAAGCTTCAATAACCATAAATGTCTGCCCTGCGTCACTAATAACCTGGGCTGCTCCTGCTATGGCGGCGCGGGCTACAATGCCGCGCAGCACTAGTTCTGGTACGTCATCGCCAATTTTATCTTTCAGCTCATTAGTCAGTGTTGCTATCTGCTCCCTAATGTGGTCTGGGATAGCCGAACCATATCGTTCTAAATCATCTAGGATGGCTAGCGCAGTCTTTTCGGTTACCGCAACACCGTCATGAACAAGAGGTATACTGGCAGCTTGCTCTCGTATGGTTTCTCTGTTTGGTTCAAGTTTAGGCACCTGTTACTCCTTCTAGCTAGAGTCTATCAGCAAGCGACTACATAAAGTGTGATTTACCTCACTGGTCGGAAGTGTTATAATGCGCAATGATTAATTAAATCTTAAGAAAGTAATAGTTTAGATATGACAGATGAATCAGCTATTTTTAGTGCGGAAAGGGATCAGCAAGACATGCAAACCGAAACAATTCTATTAGCTCCCAACGGCTTGGGGTATGGTGAGGGTGGCATTTCTTATGAGGCTCGAGCAGAAGAACTAGGCCAAGAAGGAACCAGCAAAATTGATGAGTTAATTCGCTCAGATGAGATTCTTGTGCCTGTAAGTACCAACATACAAGGCGAAATGATAGATGACGACGGCTGTGGGGATGGCCGGGGCTTTGCGCGTGTATTCCAGGGTGCTAAAGAGAAGCTTAAGTCCCTGCATCGCCCTAAAGTTTTTGGTGGTGGAGTGACCATGACGGTCGCGGCAGAAATTGGCCTCGGTAATGCAAATGGCAAAACTTTGAGACAAACATTCTCTAAGGGCATCTCGACCCTGCGCGATAAAATGATTGACTTCGGTGCGCACACTGATACCCTCGCCCATGGCAACAACTGTGGCTGTGGCGCTATAGATAAAGCCCCAACCATACTTGCAAATACGGTCAAGTACCGCGAGCAGATTCGTGGCTCTATTGAAGCACTTGGCGTAGATACAACTGGTTTAGACGAAGTCGAAGCCAACTATGCAGATTACGCTAGCAGCGAGCTTGGTGAATACGGTGGTTCAGACGTTATGAAGGAAATTGTAGATAACGGTAAGATTGTAAAAGAGCTTCACGATGACCACAAAGAAGTGGCTGTTGTGCTGAACCTCATTGAAGGCTATACGGTCGACCAAGAAAAAGTGCGTTCTGCTACTGATGGTAAAGCTCAAGTCTTTGCTGTGGATGTCTGGAGAGTTAAGCAGCTAGCAGATAGAGTTTACTATCAAGAGTCTGAAGCGGTACGTCACAAAGCTTTCTTAAGTAAACTCGTCTACACGCTTGCAACGGCAGCTACCCTTACGGCTGGAGACTTGCCAGTCTACATAAAGCAGCCTCTTGCAGCGTAGACTTTCCACACTCTATTTGCAATCTTGAACGAATATATTTGCTGTATGCATAACTTAAGTGGAGGAATCCCACGTTTGGACGTGACAAAATGGCCGCGTTAGTGGCTGAGTTTGTTGGTACGTTTATTTTAGCAAGTGCAGTTTTAGCAATGGTTGGAAGGACATCGTTTCCTTTCTTCGCAGCCATGGCGGCTAGCCTGGCAATGACAGGAATGACATTAGCTTTTGGTTCCGCCTCAGGTGGTTACTACAATCCAGCTATTACAGTTGCGGCCTGGACAGTTCGCCGTCTAGAAACTGCCCGAGCCTTGGTTTACATTGCCGCCCAAATGCTTGGTGGTGTCGTAGCCTGGACGCTTAATCAGTGGTTGCTAGGTACAACACTTAAGAACATTGCTAATACCACCTTCGATTGGCGTGTCTTTACAGCAGAAGCTGTTGGTACTGCCGTTTTTGCAATGATCCTAGTAAAGCTCTGGACGCTACTGATAAGGCAGATGACAGCTTCTATACAGCAGTAGACAACCTTATTAGGTTGGGTCATAGCGCACCACAGTTACTAGAAAGTTCTGAAATGGAGTACAGAAGACGATTAATTAATCTCGTACTTCAGAACTTAACGATAAAAGATAAACAACTTCGGTGGGAATACAAAAAGCCGTTC
>CAYGIR010000026.1:0-11393 GCA_964349985.1 uncultured Candidatus Saccharibacteria bacterium | reverse complement strand
CGGCGATCTCCTCCGTGACAGGGAGGCGTGATAACCACTTCACTACGAGCCCATAGTAGCGTTAGCTATAACCAGATGATATTATCAAGAACAGAGGTAAAACGCAACAAAAACGTAAGTTTATCTGATATAATTTGTTGGTAATAACACCTGCCACCTTAGCTCAGTTGGCTAGAGCACCACTTTCGTAAAGTGGGGGTCCGGGGTTCGAATCCCCGAGGTGGCTCCATAAACAAACTCAAAGGGGCGTATGCGGGTGTCGTATAACGGCTAATATGTAACCTTCCCAAGGTTGAGACGAGGGTTCGACTCCCTCCATCCGCACCATAGTGCTCAAGTGGTTTATTCGTCTGTCTATGTTTCAATTACATACATTCCGGTCCTCCTCATTATTAAATAGGTTATAATCTATACCAATGCACACACCTAAAAAGTACCTTCATGACAGGATTGTATTGTTGCTTTTGACGGCCAATACCTTTTTTGCGGTGCTTACTAGTGTAACTATTTTGCTCAGGCTAGATAGCGGTAGAGCAGAGAGCTATACGGTGCAATATCGTCCCAATCTTGGACTGAGTGGATACTATCATGGCGATAGTATGGGTATTTTAAGTTTCGCGGTTTTTTGTCTGTTAGTTCTGGCGGCGCATACGGTGTTGAGTATTCGAGTTTATAGTATTCGGCGCAATTTTGCGTTGGTAATCTTGGGTATGGGGTTGTTGTTGATCATCTCCGCGCTTATTATCAGTAACGCACTCTTGCTCCTTAGGTAATAGCGAACTATGCAAAACATTGAAATTCCGTATGTAGAGGACAGAGGTAAGCGATATCGTTTTTTTGAAATATTACCCGGGGCCATTACCTGGAGTATTTTGGCTCTGCCATTTGTTTTGAGTAAAATTAGTCCTCGGCTTGGTGTGCTATTTATACTGGCTTATTTGCTTTTGTGGTTTGTCAAAGCTCTAGGATTGAATATACGTGCTATACAAGGATTTAGGATGATGCGTCAGCATCAAAAACTGCCTTGGCGACGCATGCTCGAGCAGTTAGGAATTGGCGATATGCATCAGCAGGACCAGGGTTTGCCAAGCTGGCATAATGAAAACATTTTAAGGCTTGCCAAACAACCCAACCCTGTAAAACACACCGATATTGTCCATGTTGCTATGATTGCCACTTATAATGAGAGTAGCGAAATATTGGAACCTACTATAAAAGCAATCCTGGACTCTGATTACAATATGGATCAAGTCATTTTAATGATTGCTTACGAGGAACGTGGTGGGCCTGGTGTCGAATCACAAGCCGAGCAATTAATTAAGCGATATAGACCTAAATTTAAACACGCTTTTGCGGTCAAACATCCTAGCGATATGCTCGGAGAGGTTATCGGCAAGGGTGGCAACGTGACTTTTGCTGGTAGAGAGCTTGCCAAATATATCGCGTCTACAAAAATTCGACCACTAGATGTAATAGTTACCACGCTGGATGCGGATAATCGTCCCCATAAACAGTATTTGGCGGCATTGAGCTATCTGTACGCCGTATCAGCTGATCCATTACATGTTTCTTATCAGCCTATACCTATATATACCAATAATATTTGGGACGCGCCAGCGGCTATGAGGGTTATTGCCACGGGTAATTCGTTTTGGAATATTGTTTTATCGATGCGTCATCACATGATTAGGAATTTTTCTGCTCACGCGCAGAGTTTACAGGCTTTGATTGACACGGATTTTTGGAGCGTACGTACCATCGTAGAAGACGGACATCAGTTTTGGCGCACTTATTTTCGCTACGATGGCAAGCACGAGGTATATCCACTGTATGTACCCATTTATCAGGATGCGGTTTTGTCTAATACATACCTTAAGACCCTAAAAGCTCAGTTTATACAGTTAAGGCGTTGGGCTTGGGGTGCATCAGACATAGCATATGTGGCTGAGATGGGGTTTTTTACGCCCAACAAGGTTCCTAAGTTGGATTTAATATTTAAATTTGGGCGATTAGTAGAAGGCCATATTACATGGGCGGTCGCGCCTCTTATCTTGGCGTTCTCGGCGTTTATACCCGCTTTGTTCAACCCTCAGGATTTTGCGGCGCAGCAGTTACCAATAATTGCCAGTTGGATTCAGAGAATCGCATTGGCTGGAATAATCATAACGCTCTATTTGAGTGTTAAGATGTTGCCCCCTAAGCCCGCTCGCTACAAACATCATAGAAGTGTATTTATGTTGCTACAGTGGGTCATGCTGCCAGTTACTACGGTTGCATATAATTCTTTGTCTGCTTTGTATTCACAAACGCGCCTAATGTTTGGTAAGTATATAGATAAATTTGATGTAACCGACAAAGCGGTTGTTACGGAGGGGAAACAGAAAAGACTTTAGAACAGCTGACAGTTCACAACTCACCGTTCATTGTTCACTATTTGTTGTTTGTTGGGTGAAAAGCGGTGTAGTGAGTAACGGCGATTTTATCGAATTTGTGTAGGGTTTGGGTGGTGGCGTTTATGATGGTTGGTTTGTCCAGTACTGCATTGTTAATTTGGGTACACAGCATATTAATTATGGTATCTGTGAGCCCTATAGCGTCCGTTAGGGCGGTTTTGCGATGTTTTAGGCTCTCATAGAGGCTCAAGAATAGTTCATCACGCTGAAACGGTTGTAAACGATTATTGGTCTTAATCATAATACTTCGGCTGAGGTCGGTGGATTCAATAGAGGTCGTCGTGTTACCACAGCTTGTACAGGTACGTCTGCGCCAGATATGGTTGGTACGTTTTTGAAATCTAGAATTGATAACTCGGGTTTTTGATTTGCAATATATACACACCATGCCAACATATTGTCATATAGCTATAAAAAATACCAGTGGATAATTATTAAAATGTGTGGAAACAAATAGCCTCAGATATGACAAATATCTGAGGCTATACTGTTCGTATGGTTGGTTACTTTATAACCAGGGCAGTACGAACTCGTCGCAATCGACTATTTGTGTTCTTGGATGGCTTCAATTCTTCGTAAAAGAGCTTGAAACCTTCTAAAGAACCTTTTCTAATGGTACTCAAGTATGAGTGCCTCCCAATTAACTAGAGCATTATATTGAGCAAATGCATTATTGTCAATAACATGTTACAACATAAGCATAATGGGCTGTTACAATAGCATGGATGAAAGATAACTTTTTGGAGCAGGGTAGGTCTGGCATGGCGCGGTTTGGTATTTTTGAAACACGCGTTGGCAAGGTTTTGACACCTACTTTTATGCCGGATGGTACTCGCGGGGCCGTGAAGTCCCTGACCCCCGAACAGGTCAGATCTACGGGTGTGCAGGTTGTGTTGGCAAATACATACCATCTGCATCTTCAGCCAGGGGAGGAGACTATTTCTGAATTAGGAGGTTTGCGCGCATTTACGCAACAGACATTGCCTATACTGACGGATTCTGGTGGTTTTCAGGTTTTTTCATTGGCTCATATTAATGAGATATCAGAAGAAGGGGTTACGTTTAAGGATCCAAGGAATGGAAATATTGTTTTTCTATCACCTGAAAAGTCAATACAGATACAGATGAGCCTTGGAGCCGATATTATGGTAGCGTTTGACGATGTTACTGCTCTTGATGCTGTAGGCAAATTGAGGACTTTTGAGGCGTATGAGCGGACCCATCGTTGGTTAGAACGATCGTTGATGGAATTTCAGAGGCTTACTGCTGGTATGAAGCCAGCGGAAAGACCTTTGTTATTCGGAGTGGTCCAAGGCGGTTTGGATCGAACGTTAAGGGCCAAAAGTCTCAAATTTGTTCAGGGGCTGGCGGTGGATGGTATCGCAATAGGCGGACTATCAGTCGGAGAGTCGCGTACTGATTTGCATCAAACCCTTGAGTTTCTTGCTCCACTATATGATCATGGACGACCTCGTTTTTTGTTAGGAGTTGGGGACCCGGTTGATCTGCGTTTTGCTATTGAACACGGTATAGATATGTTGGATTGTGTTTTGCCAACCCGTAACGCTCGCCATGGCATGGCTTGGATAAGTGGTGATAAAAAGATTCAATTAACCAACGCCAAATTTGTCACAGACACTGATCCTATTGATCCCAGCTGTGATTGTGCGACATGCGTACAGGGCTTTAGTCGCGGGTTTCTGAGGCATCAGTTTAAAGTTGGAGAACCTTTGGCCGGTACACTAACTAGCATCCACAATATCCGGTACCTACAGAGGATTTGTGAAGAGTATAGGGGTAAGACTAAACTTTTATAAGATGCGTGTAAATTTTGGTGGGCGATGCAGGATTTGAACCTGCCACCTCGTCAACGTCAATGACGCGCTCTAGCCAAATGAGCTAATCGCCCCAAAGAGAACAGACACAAGCATAGCGAAAAATAAGATAAAAGTAAATTAATTGCGAATATTTACGGCGTGTCCACAGGAACAATGTAAGAATAACAATAATAAAGTACTGGTAACATAATGCTAGTATGATATTCTGTATGTCTACGGCACCACATGGAGATGGGGTGCGTAGATGTAGGCGCGGTTCTCGGAGAGGTTTTACAGGGTGAGCAGGGTCAAATGTATTTGCGAGAACATTTGACCCTTTTTCATTTGTTATACAGGGGTGTATAATCTTTTGTGAACCATGAAGTAGTTTAACCAGCTATGGAGTTCCGTGGGAATGCCAAAAACGTGCGATAACGTGATGGTAAGAGTGAAAGATTTCGGTGGAACAGCCTGATTTTGCGACATCGTAATATTGGGCCCGGAACGCGCTATAAATACTTGAAGTGTATTAGTGCGCGTTTTTTATTTGCAATAATTTTGAGGGATTAGCATGATAGAACATCACAATGACGGTCTTAGCGCGATGCGGCACAGTTTGGCACACATCATGGCGACAGCTATAACTACGCTCTGGCCTGGGGTTAAGTTGGGTGTTGGGCCGGTTGTAGGAAATGGTTATTATTATGATGTGGACTTGGGTGAGGAAAGTCTTTCGGAAGACGATTTTGGACGAATCACCGAGGAGATGCGCAAGATTATCAATGCTGATCAGCCTTTTGAACGATTTGAGCTTGGGATTGATGAGGCAATAAAATGGGCGCAAGACAATGGGCAGCCCTATAAAGAAGAATTGCTTAATGATCTAAAGCGAGCCGGTACAACGGTTGCTAAAGATTTGGACGTGGCGGAGCTGGGTACTATAGCTCAGGGTGATGGGCGAGTTGAGAATGTGTCTTTTTATAAGAACGGTGAGTTTATTGATTTGTGCCGTGGACCGCACGTGGAATCTACAGGAAAGGTCGGGGCATTTAAGCTGATGCGGGTGAGCGGGGCGTATTGGCGCGGTAACGAAAAAAATGCTCAAATGCAACGTATTTACGGCGCTGCATTTGCTACGAAACAAGACCTCGCACATCACCTAGAGATGTTAGAAGAAGCAAAAAAACGTGATCATCGCAAACTTGGGCAAGAGTTGGATTTGTTTGTTATCTCTGATCTGGTAGGGCCGGGATTGCCACTTTTTACACCCAGAGGCACGATTCTTAGGAATGAGCTTATTCGTTTTTCTGAAGAATTGCAGAGAGAGGGAGGATACGAGTCTGTCTGGGCTCCTCATATAACTCGCAATGAGCTTTATAAAATCTCTGGTCATTATGAAAAATATCCAGAGAGATTTGACGTGTCTAGTGTTGAGTCAACGGATAAGTTTATGCTCAAACCTATGAATTGCCCACATGTGACACAGATTTATGCTTCCCGCCCCAGAAGCTATCGTGACTTGCCCCAGCGGTATATGGAAACAACTACATTGTACAGAGATGAGAAGAGTGGAGAATTGCACGGACTTTCGCGTGTTCGGGCACTGACACAGGATGATTCACACGCGTTTGTCAGACATGATCAAATAGAATCCGAGATGGCATCAATAGTTGGGATGGTTAAGCAAATGTATATGGTACTAGATTTGCCACTCAGTGTGGACTTGTCTTTTAGGGGAGACGGGGAGAATTATTTTGGTGATATTAAGCTATGGGATGATGCTCAGGCGATACTTGAAAAAATTGCCAAAAAAGAAGTACTTGATTATAAGATCGAGGTTGGAGAGGCGGCGTTTTATGGGCCAAAGATAGATATTTATATATCTGATGCATTGGGTCGTCGTTGGCAGTGCGCGACAGTGCAGCTTGATTTTGTTCAGCCAGAACGGTTTGGGTTGGAATATACAGACGAAGATGGGGCTAAGCAACGACCTGCTATGATTCATAAAGCGATTCTGGGCTCTATTGAACGGTTTTTGAGTGTTTACATAGAGCATACGGCTGGACGGTTCCCAGTTTGGTTGGCTCCGGAACAGATACGTATTATCAGCGTCAATCAAGAGGATGCAACAGTGGCTTTTACCAGAAAAATTGCTGACGAAGCAAAAGTGCTAGGCCTGAGGGTCCAGATAGACAATAGCAATGAATCTGTGGGGAAAAAGATCAGGACCGCGGAATTGTTGAAAATCCCATACACTATTGTTATCGGTGAAAAGGAAATAGTCAGTAGTGAGGTTACACCACGCGTGCGCAAGGATATGGAAGTCCAAGCCAATAATCAACCGATTGGGGTAGGGCAATTCCTCAAAACCGTGGCGCATGAAGCCAAGGCTCGTATCAATAAAACCTCGCTACAGGGTGTTCAGCATTAATAATATGGGTAGGACAGACGCGGGATTTAGACAGCGTATATATACGGTTGTGGGGCAAATTCCTAGGGGTAGGGTTATGACTTACGGGCAGATTGCGATGATTTGTGGTAGTCCCCTAGCGGCACGGATTGTGGGTGGCATTGCACACTCTGGTGACCCTGCTTTGCCCTGGCATCGTGTGGTTCATAAAGACGGGAAGCTTGCGATAGGTTATCCTGGGGGCGTAGCAGGTCATCAGCACGTCCTGGAGGCCGAAGGAGTTACGGTCAATGACTACAGCGTTGATGTTAAGAGGCTACTGTGGACCCCCTAATTGTTATCGTGGGCGAGACGGCCAGTGGTAAGTCAGAGCTGGCTGTGCGGTTGGCCAAAAAATATAATGGCGAGATCATATGTGCCGATTCCTGGACTGTGTACAAAGGTTTTGATATTGGAACTGCTAAGCCGACACCAGAAGCTCAAAATGAGGTGAGACATCACATGTTGGATGTTGCAGACCCATTACTGGGCTATAATGCTTCGATTTTTAAGGACACGGTCGTCGATGTCATCGAAGATATCCATAGTCGAGGTAAATTGCCGATTTTGGTCGGGGGGACGGGTTTGTACATTGATGCCGTGGTGTTTTCATACAAATTTTTGCCAAAAGGTGATAGCCAGTTGCGTGCTGAATTGAGTACCTTATCCTTAGAGGAATTGTTGTTGAGGGCAACAAATATTAATTTAGAAGGCGTTGACCTACGAAATAAACGGCGAGTTATCAGGGCGATTGAATCTAACGGACAAAAACCCCAGAAATCAGAAATTCGTTCAAATACACTGATCATCGGTGTTAAAAATGATAGCAAGTTATCGAAAGACAGAGTAACACGGCGCGTTGATGCGATGATCGGGGCAGGTTTGGAGCAAGAGGTTAGGGCTTTGTATGAAAAATATGGCTGGGATATTGAGCCGATGAAGGGCATAGGCTATCGTGAATGGAAAGAATATTTTTCTGGTACACAATCATTAGAAATTACTCGCCAACGGATCATAAAAGCCACCTTGGATTTGGCAAAAAGACAGAGAACTTGGTTTAAGCGTAATCCTAATATTCAATGGTGTGATAATTTCAATAAGACTGAATCTGTGTTGAGTACACTTACGAACACTAATCTGATACAATAAGCAGATGATTGAGCAACTATTTGGGTCCAAGACACGAGTGAAGTTACTACAGCTCTTTTTTAGTAATCCTAATCGGTCTTTTTATGTGCGCGAAATTACTCGTAAAATAGACGAGCAAATTAATTCGGTGCGACGTGAACTGGCTAATTTATTGAGCATAGGGATTATATCTTCTGATACAAATAATAATCGTCTGTATTATGAAGTCGCGCAGGCTTACGAGTATTATGTACCTCTTATGGCGATTTTTGGCTCAGGTACGATGAATACCAAGTCGGCGGCACCTTCCGCGGAAGGAGAAGCGCAGACCCTAAAAGCCCTGGGCAATGTAGACCTTGCGTTATTAACAGGATATTTAACACGGGATGAAAGAAGTGGAATTGATGTTTTGCTGGTTGGTGATCTTAATCAATCTCAGGTTAATAAATACATTGCTGAGCTAGAAAGCAAAGAGGGTAAGGAATTGCGTTTCGCGGTTATGACTAATGATGAGTTTCGCTATCGTCAGGAAGTGAATGATAGATTTTTGACATTGGTATTGAGTTCCAAGATGCAAGTTTTGATTGATAAAAATTATCTGATTACACCAAAGCCACCAAAGAAAAAAGTTGACAAGAAAGACGAGGAAAAAATGATGGAAGTGAACGACTGATGGAGATACAGTTTTACGGCGCAAATTGCCTGCGTATCACAACCAAGAAGGCGACCGTAGTCATTGATGATACTGACGCGAAGTTTGCCAAATCTGGTGATATAACCTTGTTTACGGGTAATCACCTAACCCCAACAGCGGATGTTAAGATTGTCATTGAACAACCTGGAGAATACGAGGTTTCCGACACTTCGATTCAGGGTATTGCGGCTCGGGCACATATGGACGAGGTGGGTGGTTTGTCTACCACTATCTTTAAGATTATTGGTGCGGACGTTCGTGTCGTGGTGCTTGGGCACGTCTACCCAGAGCTTGATGATGATCAATTGGAGGCATTAGGTACTATAGATGTACTGATTGTGCCGGTCGGTGGTCATGGCTATACGTTAGATGCGATTGGCGCATTGAAATTGATTAAGAAAATTGAACCAAAAATTATCATACCTACACATTACGCGGATGATTCTGTGAACTATGAAGTTCCACAGACAACATTAGAGGATGTCTTGAAGGAATTATCTATGGAGCCAAAAGAAACCCTGCCAAAATTAAAACTGAAAGCTGGTGAATTGCTCGGCGAAAGCAATCAGTTGATAGTCTTGGAAAGACAATAAGAGTAGTTAGAAGTTAGTAGTTGGTATTTAGGAGGGGATAATAAAAGCCATTCAACCATCAGCCTAAAACCCTAAATACCAACTACTAACTACTTTGTAGCCGAATAGGGTTGTAGGATGCCTTTTTTCTTGAGGGTACGAATGGCTTGAGTACTGAGTTTCATAGTTACTTTTTTGCCATCTAGCATGAAAGTTTTTGTCTGTAGATTAGGTTTCCAGACTTTTTTGGTATGGCGCTGCGAAAAACTGACATTACTGCCATATTGTTTGCCTTTGCCGGTTAGGTCACATACTTGCATAGGGGGCTATTGTATCTGTTTCTAATCTGTAAGTCAATAAGTAATTTAGCTGTTATAATTAGATCCATATGAATTTAGGTGTATCTGATCTACTAGTTGTGATTCCAGTTATTTTGATATCTATGACGTTTCATGAGGCCATGCATGCTTTTACGTCTCATTGGCTTGGTGATACTACTGCTCGGGATTTGGGTAGGTTGACGTTGAACCCTCTCAAGCACATTGATCTGGTGATGACGTTACTTTTGCCGGTCATGTTGATCGCGGTGGGTGTGCCACCTATCTTTGCCGCCAAACCCGTGCCGTTTAATCCAGACAGAGTAAGATATGATGAGTATGGAGCGGCTTTGATTGCTTTGGCTGGTCCGTTGACTAATTTAGTATTAGCGATGTTTGGAGCGGGAATGTATCATTTGTTGCAACCAGTTGGCGTGCTGGAGTCTGTTATAGGTATTTTTATTATTATCAACCTTAGTTTTTTTGTTTTTAATATGCTACCACTACCACCGCTTGATGGGTCTCGGGTGCTTTTTGCGGTTGCGCCAGAGCCGATTCAGAAGATTATGTATCAGATTGAAATGATGGGTTTTGGGCTGACGTTACTAATTCTACTGGTGCTTATACCATTTATTAGTCCGATATTGACTTTTGCAATCGATGGTTTGCTTCGTATTCTCGTCTAACACGCATTTCGCACTTTTTCACCATTCTAGACCAATCCTGCAGGGTTACAAACTGTTTATTCCCTATCGATGTAGCTACGACTACCTCTCCAGAAACTAAACAGTTTTCGCTCCAAGTAGCATGACTTTGAAATTGGCGATAAAATGCGAAAGTCCTATATAATATATCTAGGCTAGATAGAGGGAAACCTCAAGGCTAACTCAATGATAATCTGAATGATATATCATTAGGGACTCCAATATTCGCCGTAGCTTTATGCTACGAAGTCTAACCGTGGTTAGAACGTGCGGGGACCCACCTGGGGATTTTTAACCAGGTTGTCATGGTTAGTTGTCTAGTTAGAAAAGATCGGGCATCGCTCGATCTTTTTGATTGGTCGGGGTGACAGGACTTGAACCTGCGACCTTACGGCCCCCAGCCGTACGCGCTACCAACTGCGCCACACCCCGATAATATAAAATGCACTCTCGGTCTAGGGCACTTTTACTCCGATATGATAGCATATAGGGATGTGGCAAACTGTAGATAACAAACTCTATCAAAAATTTAGTTTCAAGGATTTCTTGGAGGCGAAGGGTTTTATAGATCAGATTGCTGATATTGCCAATGAGCTCAATCATCATCCGACCATTCAAAATACTTATAATACGGTTGAACTCTGGCTCAGTACGCACGAGGCGGGGGATAGCGTTACGGCAAAAGACCAAGTGTTTGCTGATCGGGTAACCGAAAGCATTCAACCTAAAAGTCATAAGTCAAAACCCTCTCTTCCAAAGAAAATTAAAATGTTTGCGGATGGTGGTTCTAGGGGCAACCCAGGACCCTCAGCGTCTGGTTATGTACTTATGGATATGGATGATACAGTAATGATTCAACGGGGGGTGTATCTGGGGATTACTACCAATAATCAGGCCGAATACCAAGCGGTCAGGCTTGGGCTGGATGATGCGCGGGTGAGAGGCGCTCATGAAGTTGATGTGTTTTTGGATAGTTTATTGGTGGTAAATCAAATGAAGGGGATATTTAAGGTGCGCAACCGAGATTTGTGGCCCATACACGTTGCGATCAATGAACTGATGCAAAGTTTCAGAAAAGTTAGTTTTACGCATGTACCAAGGGAATTAAACAAGCTGGCTGATGCGGAAGTGAACAAATGTTTGGATGCTCAAAATAACTAATCTGTTATAATTACGTGGTTAGATTATTGGCTGATCGCCAGGTCTTCTCAAAAGAAGCTTGGAGGAAAGTCCGGGCAGCGTAGGGAAAGACAGTCGCT
>CAYGIR010000025.1:0-12025 GCA_964349985.1 uncultured Candidatus Saccharibacteria bacterium | reverse complement strand
TAAGTCGCATCTATTGACAGTAGAAGCTAAATGTATATACTTATATATACAAGGAGAAACTTATGAATATTACTCAAAACTTACAAAAATGGGGAAATAGTACAGGTGTTCGAATCCCTAAGAAGGTAATCACAGCCGCCAAAATGCAGCCTGATCAGGTTGTGAGCATTAGTTTGCGGGGCAAGTCAATTGTCCTAACCCCCGTAGATGAAGGCGACTTTACGCTAGAAGATATGCTTTTGGGTGTTACGCCCGCTAACGCTCATTCAGTGATTGATTGGGGTGGTGATGTCGGAGCCGAAAAAATAGATGTCTAAAACTACATATGTACCCGAACGAGGTGACATTACGTGGATGGTACTCGACCCGCGGACAGGACATGAACAATCTGGTAGCAGACCTGTGGTTGTTTTGTCCCATAAAGAGCTGGCCGTGCACACAAATTTAACGGTAGTTTGTCCGATTACTACCAAAATAAAAGGCCTGCCCTACGAAATTGTTTTGACCAACACAAAAACTCAAGGTGCAATTTTGCCAATTCATATCAGAAGCGTTGATTTTAGTAAACGAAAAGCAAGATTCATAGAGAAAACGCCTCCAGGAATCCTAAACAAAACGCTTAAGTCCGTGCAAAATATGATCGACTAGTTCTATGTTTTCTACTGGCAGGGGTGGGGGGATTCGAACCCGCGGCCTTTGGTTTTGGAGACCAACGCTCTAACCAACTGAGCTACACCCCTATATGTACTTACTAACAGAGTAATCATACCGAAATTACGTTGATTTGTCATCTGACAGTTATAACGTCATTTTTCGACATTATTATGGTTGTGCTTACAGAGTACATTCTCTATACTAGCAAATGAAACAAATGGAGCAAAAAAAGCTACGATGAAAATATTGATGTTAGGGTGGGAATTACCGCCTCATAACAGTGGTGGTCTGGGTGTTGCCTGTTGGCAACTCTGCAAAGCCCTCTCAAACAAGAATGTAGATATTGAATTCGTCTTGCCTTATAACGCCGTTCATGATGTTGATTTTATGCGCATCAATTCTGCCCCCACAAAAATTACACTACATTATGGTGAATATTTAGCGAGCTATGATAGTGTCAGCTATTCAGAAAATAGCCTGGCGGTTCCATCAGAGCTTCAGCACACTAATGCTCAATACGAGGCTACTGTATCCAAACTAGCGGAAAGCTTGGAGTTTGATATTATTCATGCTCACGATTGGCTAACTTTCCGGGCGGCACTGCGTGCCCGCGATATTAGTGGGAAACCATTATTATTACACGTACACTCCATAGAATCAGATAGGGCTGGTGGCAATAGTGGTAATCAATTAGTTAGAGAAATCGAGGGGTTGACCTTCCTGCTAGCTGACAAAATACTAGCAGTCAGCAACCATACCAAGAAGTCTATCATGCGGGAATATGGCATTCCGGCGGAAAAAATCGACATTGTTCATAACAGTTATGACGGATCTACCATAGAACCATTGGATGATCTTACTGTATATAAATATCTAGAGGCTATGAAAAATCAAGGCTATAAGGTTGTAGTCAACGTGGGACGCTTAACTCTACAAAAAAACCTCCCAAACTTATTGCTTGCCGCCAAGGAGGTTGTATTTAGAGAACCAAAAACACTTTTTTTAATTGTAGGTACCGGAGAACAAGATTATGAGCTTATAGAACTGGCCTCTAATCTTGGGATCGGGCAAAACGTTATATTTACAGGATTTCTTCGTGGTAAGCAGCTTCGGGATGCCTTTGCAATTGGAGATCTATTTGTAATGCCATCTATTTCAGAGCCCTTTGGTCTCACCCCATTAGAAGCGGCTAGTTATGGCACTGCTACGTTGGTTAGTTATCAGTCTGGTGTATCAGAAGTTTTGAAGAACTGCCTGAAGGTCGATTTCTGGGACGTTGCTGAAATGGCAAATCAGATCTGTGGTGCCCTACAGAACCCCACGATCACACGACATTTGGCAAATATGGCCCAGCAAGAACTTAGTTCTCTCAACTGGAATGATTCGGCGGATAAGGTTCTAGCACTGTACAACCAACACGCGGAGGTTGCAGCGTGAAATCAATCGTATTATATTTGCACGTCCACCAGCCCTTCAGAATCAGACATTATACGATATTTGACGCTGGTGTGAATCATGATTATTTCAACGCTCCGCAGGGTGATAAAACCAACAACTTTGACATCTTACAAAAGGTAGCCGCCAAATCCTATCTACCCACCAACGCCAAGCTACTAGAATTGCTCAACAAACACCCCGAGTTTAAGCTTTCGTTATCTATTACGGGTACGGTACTGGACCAATTACAACAGTGGGCTCCCGAAGTACTAGATTCATTCAAAGCCCTGACAAACACCGGAAAAGTCGAAATAATTACCGAGACTTATCATCATTCATTGGCCTTTTTTTATTCGCGAAATGAATTCGAGGCACAGATTGACATGCATCGCCAAAAAATTCAGGATCTATTTGGTCAATACCCGACTGCTATGCGCAACACGGAACTTGCCTACAATAACGATCTAGCCTACTGGGCCGACCAAGCCGGATACAAAGCAATTCTAGCCGAAGGATGGGACCCTATCTTGGGATGGCGTAGCCCGAATTACGTGTATCGTCCAGCCTATACTAATAAAATACGCTTATTGATGAAAAACTATCGTCTGAGTGACGATCTGGCTTTTCGTTTTGCCGATCGCGGTTGGTCCGGTTGGCCACTCACAGCAGATAAATTTACGAACTGGCTTAATGAGAGTGGTGATGCAACCAATTTTAATTTATTCATGGATTATGAGACTTTTGGTGAACACATGTGGCAAGAGAGCGGGATTATCGATTTCCTGGAACACCTGCCGATAGAGTGGCTCAAAGATCCAGACCATACTTTTATGACCGTTACCGAAGCTGCCGAGCATTATGAGCCAAAAGACGAAATTGATATTCCACATACCGTTACGTGGGCTGATACCGAACGTGATCTGTCAGCCTGGACTGGTAACGCTATGCAGCAACAGGCTATACAAGCACTATATGGATTAGGCGACTCTATATTGGGAACCGGCGATCTCCAACTGATAGAAGATTGGCGCAAACTTCAAACATCCGATCATTTCTATTACATGTGTACTAAATGGTTTAATGATGGAGATATCCACGCCTATTTTAGCCCCTATGATACTCCTTACGAAGCTGTAATGAATTTTATGAATGCTTGGCATGACTTAGTTTTTCGCCTGAGTGAAAAAGGAATTCAAATATGAATTCTCCTTCGGAGGCGGGTCGTGGCTAGACCAGTTATGCTCGGTAATGGCGCCTTGACGGTGGGGCTAAACGAACAAGGTCTTGTACATGATTTTTACTATCCTTATGTTGGATTAGAAAACCTAACGACCGCCCGCAGCGTTCACCACAAAATCGGCGTCTGGGTTGATGGAGTATTTTCCTGGATAGACGATGGGAGCTGGGAAATTGATCTAAACTTTGAAAGTGACGCGCTCGTCAGTATTATCCGGATGGAAAATCACAAGCTTAAACTACAACTTCTGATGAATGATTTTGTTGACAGCAGTATAAATGCTTTTTGCAGACAAATCAGTCTTTTCAATCTATCGAATCAACATCGGACTATCAAATTATTCATGCACCAGGTATTCGAAATTTCAAGAGCAGGTAGAGCAGATACGGCACTTTTTGTACCAGACGAAAACTATATTTTGGATTACAAAGGCAGATGTAGCCTTTTGATATATGGCCAGTCTCAGAACGAGCAAGTTTACGATCAATTTGCTATTGGTAACTATGGTATAGAGGGCAAAGAAGGTACATTTAAAGACGCGGAAGATGGTGAACTATCCGGAAGTGCTGTAGAACATGGTGGCGTTGATTCTGTTATACGATTCAGCTGTGAAATCGACGCGGGGCAGGTCGAGGTCATTTCTTATTGGATAGTTGCGGCAGATTCACAGCTTACGGCCGAAAAGTTACATCTTCAGATCAAACACGACGGATTACAGCAACGATTAGCAACAACACGTGAGTACTGGCATAATTGGCTAGCCACGGCCGCGAATGCCTTGCATGAAATTGATACCGAGTATCTAGAAATGAGCAAGAAGTCGCTTCTACTTATTAAAGCCCACATTGATAGGCGCGGTGGCATAATTGCCAGTTGTGACTCATCTATCTATAACTATGGCCGTGATTATTATAGCTACGTCTGGCCTCGTGATGGCGCATATGCTATATGGCCCCTCATAAGACTTGGCTACACAGAAGAACCAATGAGGTTTTTTGAATTTTGTCGTGATATATTAACACCAGACGGATATCTGATGCACAAATATCAACCAGATAGGGCCATCGGTAGCACTTGGCACCCTATGCTACATGGGCGTAGGACAGAACTTGCCATTCAAGAAGATGAAACCGCAATTGTAATCTACATGCTCGGTGAATTCCTGCAATATTCTAAAAACGAAGATTTTGTTCGAAACCTGTACGCCACACTTATACAACCCGCGGCCAATTTCATGTCCAGTTTTATTGACCCCAGTACCAACCTTCCACACGCCAGTTACGATTTATGGGAAGAAAAGTTTTTGACAAACACATATACCACGGCTGTTACATATCAAGCACTTTTGACGGCAGCTGATTTCGCGGAAAGATTTGAATCTCCCGATGACGCCCTAAACTGGAGGGATGCGGCTGCCCGAATTTTAAACGGCAGAGACGTATTCTTTGAGCCTGATCATCAAATGCTTCGCAAGGGTTTTCTGCTTCAACAGGATGAGGGATTACAATTCGATAATACCTTAGATATTTCGTCGGTATACGGCGTTATGATGTTTGGCTACCATAAAACAACAGATCACTTACACGATTCAATCACACGCATAGAAATGACCATGTTGAACTCTTCACCCTCCGGTGGCTGCCCACGATACGAACACGACAATTATTTTGTCTCCAGCCCGGCCTACCTGGGTAATCCATGGTTTGTCACTACCCTTTGGATGGCTCAATATTATGTTAGAGCCAAGGATCTCAACAAAGCAAGAGATCTTATGGCATGGACGATGCAACATGCCCTCCCTGGCGGGGCTTTATCTGAGCAAGTCAACCCATCTGATGGCGCGATCTTATCAGTCACCCCTCTTGTGTGGAGTCATGCTGAGTTTATAAACACCGCGCTAGACATTGCCAAGTCCAGTATCAAGCCCTAACCGGTAGCTATTTTTTGGGTTTGACTTCATTGCGACCAAGGTTCTTTTTGGTCTCAACGTATAAAACGTGCTTGCGTAATACAGGATCATATTTCTTTAGTTCAAGTTTGTCAGGAGTATTCTGGGTGTTTTTGCGCGTGTAATAGTGCCGGTGCCCACTTTCCTCCGACACCAGACCAACAACTTTCCTTTTTCCGCCTTTTTTTGCCATTACCTGTTGATTTTAACAGATAAGACCACACTAAGCAAATCAAATGTTATTTTCCAGCAAATACGCTGGAGCCGTCGTCGAGATTTGAACTCGAGACCCCCGCCTTACCATGGCGATGCTCTACCACTGAGCTACGACGGCACATTATCCAGACCTCTGTAAAGCCCCGACCCCCACACCAATTAATTTCGTCTAGTAATAGTTTATCTTCTATCGATGTAGCTATCGCTAAGTATTTTTCAACTAAACTACACTAAACTTGAGTTGATGTGATACAGGAACGAACACTTTCGCGCTATGCCCTGCTTATCAACCTAATAATGGTAGCAAAATTCATAGATATTTGCTACACTTTATATCTGTTAGCTTATGCCGAAGTAGCTCAGCTGGTAGAGCAGCTGTTTTGTAAACAGCGGGTCGCAGGTTCGAGTCCTGTCTTCGGCTCCACATACGTGCAGGGTTAGTGAAGCGGTCAAACACAGCAGACTGTAAATCTGCCCTCTTTCGAGTTCGTAGGTTCGAATCCTACACCCTGCACCAAAACCATAAGCGTTATCAGTACTTGTGTCCTAGTGATATAATGAGATTATGAAATGTCCCGTTTGTAAGCAAGCAATGAAAAAAGTTCGTTGGCACATCAGCTATAATGCCAACGAAAACAATAAGGAATACGACCACACCACTTATCAATGCATCGATAACGATGTTTGGATCACTACTGAAATTCCAATTGTCAAAAAGCAGCGCCTAAGCAAGTAAACTATTTCTAACCTCAGCAATGACGTTGCTAAGGTGGACAGATATTGGAATATGTTATAAAGTCTAATATATGTCGAGACAAGAGCGTTTAACATTCGCTACGCAAGGTGGCGAATTTTCATATCACGCCAAAGCAGCGTACTTAATTGCCAGAGATGTTGAGATTGAAATTGACTCTAAAAATCGTTTTGGAGACTTTGTCAGAGCTAGCCGCAATAACTTTCCTGGACTCGGTGTTATTGCCATAGCAACTGTCGCGGGCACAGTCGATGCTTCCGCCGCCGAGATTGTGCGAAAGCGCCCATCCGCTCTCCCATTCATAACCGGTCGAGTAGATGTTCCAATTGAGCTAGCACTGATTGGTTCTCGTCGACAAACCATGCAGGAGCTTGGCCGTCGTGGCGTTCGTTGTTTTGCGCAAAAGCCAGCGGTGGAGCAGTGCCGAGGATATCTGAACGAACACCTTCCACAGTTAAAGATAACGTATGATGGCGAGTCAACTCAGGCAGTAAAGAAAATTGTTACTAAAGACAGACTGGACTGGATTGCAATTGGACCATCCTTTGCGGCCGAGCCTTTAGGTGGAGTTATTTTGGGGCCTAGTCAAATTAATCCCGCTGATAGCATAACGAGCTTTTACGCATTATAAAGAGACCCTCGTGAACAAATTTTACCGGCAGACCCAGAAAAGACTAGTCCAATTACAGTCGTTTCCCTTGCGCATCCTCGGGGCGAGGGAGAATTTGAAAAATGCCTGGAACTCGCATCGAATTTAGGTGTTGGGATATCTAGATTTATCCGGTTTAACAAGGGTGATTTTACAAAACATAACAGCGGTATACCTCGAGAGGGTGGCATACTCGAAATTGACGGCGATATATATGACGAACACGTTACAGAATACTGCGCTCGAGTTAACGGGCTCAAGGCAAATGACGGTGTAGATGGTCCGTTTGATACTATAAAATTAGGTTGTTATCCTTGGTATTCTGCCTAGCGTCATGGATACTTAGTACTGGCGTTCACGGAGCACGAATACTTGCCGGTGCAATCAATGGTGGCCCCTGGGGCGCTGTGGTGGGTTTTTCTAAAATGATTGAGTCCATGTCTGAGAGGCCAAAAGTTGTAGTTCCACTTCATGATTGGCACTGGAATGAAGACGCACGAAACGGAATATACACAAGGATACCCGAAGTCATAGGCAATTTCGATGTTGCATTCATGCAGTTTGAAAATTGCGTAAGTCAAGAAGTATAGTTCTGACCTCGGCAATGATACTGCATTATTTCGCTTATGTTTAATTGCGTAATAACGAATAGGTTATTTACTGTGTACATTTTTGTGTATAATTCTAAACTATGAACAATAACGAGTTACTAGACCAGCTCCACGAATTGAAATTAAACTACCAGGCTTACTCAAGCACCAAAGAAAAAGAACAAATTGAGTCATTAATCCAAAAGATTAGCACAAACGAGAATCTAGCTCTTGTCGAACGAAATTACCTGGAGTTGAAAGAAAAACTGGATTATCGTAAATCTGCTACTAACAACATTAAACGCTCATTAAGTGATGATCAGCGTAACTTCATTAAAGATTGGTCAGGCAAAGACGTTACTGAAGACTAATGTGGTTCTAACCTCAGCCATGACGCTGCACCAAATTGCTTATGCTTGCAATCGAGTGTTTTCTTTTAGATAATTGGTGCAACTAAATAAGGAGCTACGATGGGATCATCAGGAAGAAAAAATTCAAAGCCTACAGGTGAACACCTGCCCGCATTTATCCCGACCAGTTGCATTGGTGAAGAGTGCCCAAACTATAGTGGCGAGGATTGTGATAATGCTGAGATGGAGTGAATGACCGCTGAAGCTGATGGTCCTATTGAGGGAAGAGATACCTCCAAACCACCATTGCGTAATGAAGCAATTTGTATAATTTATGGGCAAAGATGCTTAGCTGGGGCAGCTCCAGAACTAGTTGCACAGCGAGTAGAAGTATTCAGGCGTGAGGAAGTGAGTACTGCGATGCTAGTAGCTTTAACTGGTAGGTATGGTGAGATGCCGGTTGAGATAGTAGATGGTGATTCTGTTTCTAGCCTAGAGACACTTGCAAGCTCTGAAGAAGTTTAGTTCTGACCTCAGACACGATGGTGCACCACAAATTTTATATCTGTTAATTATGATAGAGGGTTTAGTACGTTAGAAAGTTTTGTTCTATCTCGCTTAACCTTACACGAGTTTACTATAAAGAATAAAATCCAGTTATTATGCCAAAGTCATCGAAAATAGAATTACTACTGACAGATGATACCGAACAAGAGGTTAGTGAAAAGTTCCTCCAGGGTATGGTAAATCGCATGATGGTCAGTTTTCATAAGTACGGCCGTGTTGCCGATGCTTACCCACAAAAAGTCGATGCAGTCGGAAGTCTAAGGCAGAGACTAGATAAATATGCAGAAACTGGAAATACTGAGTTTCTAATGGACGTTGGTAATTTTGCGATGATTTAATTCATGCGCCCTTCTCACCCAAACGCTCATTTTGAAGGAACTGATTCAGATGCTTCGCTAGGTAGAACAACCACTGCAGGTAAGGTTACAGCCGCTTCAAACGATGAAATTAGCTAAACGGTGGCATTAATTAACATTCTAACTTCGTCCATCACTCTGCACCAAGCATAAGCAGTATGAAAAACTTCTTTGGAAGTCTTTTTTATTGTTATGATATACGAATGAAGTATTTGTTAATACGGCATGCAAAAACTGACGCTAATCGTCTCACGCGTATTGCGTTTGGCAAAGAAGGTGCGCCTATAAATAGCACTGGTGAACAACAATCGCTAAAACTGGGAGTGCGACTAGCAAAGCTGGGCATCGATATGACCAATGAAGTTGTTGCAGTGTCAGAGCTATTGAGAACGAGACAAACGGCTGAAAGTGCTGGCTTTAAACACTTAAGTGTCCGCAGCATACTTAATGAGGTAAATACCGACAACCCGCAGAGAACTTTAGAACTTGTAGCTCAGGCAAAACTACCCAAGCAGGCTGTTACCGTAGCCAAAGCTATAATTGCGAATCCGCCCAATGAAAAACTATGGGTAACACACGGTCTCGTAATTGCTGCGATACTTGTTGAATTGAAATTATCAGACCCAAAAAACTTTATACCAGATTACTGTGAGATTCGTGAAGTAGAGTTCTAACCTCAGCAATGATGCTGCACCAACCATACGCATATTTCAACGCAACTTACGCAAAACTCCTCGATCCCCAGTATATCGTCTACTCTTCGAATCTGAGCCTAAGGTCTCACCTCAGAATCGAAGACATACTTTTTTAGCTCGAATTGAATCGAACTGGGAATGAGCGGTTGCGCGTGAGTCCAGCTAACTGGCAGGTCTAGCGAGCAATAATCAGGCCTTGATCATAGATCATGCGGACTAAATAACGACGCGTCGAGGGCGCGATATGCGCCTGGGCTGCCCAGACGGGACAATTAACTTACTAAGTTTTTGTTCGATTTGATCTGCTTCTTCGGCTTGCCCGTTCACTCGGTAGCCATTCATCAAGAGCGTAAAGCTTTCCTTGTTTGGCTCCAGTTCTACGGCGCGCTCGAGCTCCTGAATCATTAGTTTTTCATTCCCCAGCTTTTCCTGGACCTTGGCATAGGCAATATGTCTAGCGGCTAATTGATCCTCGAGGTTCAAAGCTTGCTCGAATGCGATGGCAGCCTTAGGATAGTTTTCTGTTTCATAGTATATCAACCCCAGATTATGCAATGATGAAGCGGTTGGCTCAATTGAGGATGCTATTTCAAAGCAATCAATGGCATCCTTGTATTCCCGCTGTTTAGCATACAAAATACCTAAACGGTTGTAGGCCGCTGCGTTTTTTTCGTCTACTTTCAAGATTGTTAAGAGAGCTTTTTCGGCGCGCAGGAATCGATTTTCTCTCATACCCTGGTGAGCGATATCCCATAATCTGCCCAACTTATCGCTAATCTTTCGTGGCAAAGGCGATAATTCTTCATCGCTAAGCTTTGTAGCTCTGATAGCTAATATTACAAAACCCAATAACAGGGCTAGTTCATACATAATTGATACAATTATACCATAACCTGGTTAGATATTTAAAAACAGATCTACGAGTACCAGTTTGGTGTTTGCGTTTTGCCCTAACGCAGATCGCGCCTCTGCGACGTGACGACTAAGATTATAGAATTTCTGGACAGTCTTTGGAGCGTTTTTTTGCGCACCTGATCGCAGACCGCTCATCGCAACCCTTTCGATGCCTTGGAGGAGTAATTGCGTCTGGTCCTTTTGCTTAGACAGAGCATCTACTTGTATCAATCTCTGGTATGGAGACATCGTGATGATATCTTTTGCTCGCGCGATTGCCGCAACTAATTCGTGATCCAGTGAATTCTCCAAGAGACTGCTGAGTAAACCTACTTGACCGTCGCTCATGTGATAAGCTACCGCAATGTCCGATTTACTACGATTATGTGTACTGGACTTACGCGAAATCTCCCGTTCCCAGGCTAAATCAGCTCGAGTTGGGAGTGGTTTGACTGAAGGAGAGGTAGCCGTAGCTACATCGAGAGAAGACAGATCGCTACCAGCCGAGATGAATTGGTCTGGGGATGGGGGAGCTTTGCGTAAATCCAGTGTAGTGAAGTATTCTGTAGCAGCTTGTAACGATACTGGTAATACATGTAGCTGATGAGCGCGAGAACGAATAGTGTATTTCAGCGCAGTAAGATCATCTGTTGTTAACACTATCATTGTATCTGCAGGAGGCTCTTCTAAAGTCTTTAGCAAAGCATTTTGCGCCTCAGCGGTCATAGTATGCGCGTCAATAATCAGTATGACCCGTCGAATTTCCTGAGTACCAATAGTTTTTCGGCTGGTATAATCACGTATACGTCTGATTTCATCTATACCAATACCCTTTTCTATGATCTCAATACGCAAAACATTTTCAGGTTTATTTGCCATTTTGCCCAAGATCTTTGCTATCAGTTCGTTGGCAACCGCATTTTTACCCGCTCCCCTGTTGCCGGTAATTAATACTGCATGAGGTTTAGCCAAGATCAATGCCTGGAGCTCGTATCGTGTAGCAGGATGGAGTAATAAATCAGTCATGTTTCAAAAGCATATTAAATTCTTCTGGCATGGGAGCTACGAATGTTTTAATAAGATCGCCGGGTAGCTGGATGGTTAATTTGTGAGCATGTAGATACAGACGATCTGCATCTTCCCCATCATAAAATGTATCACCGATAATCGAGTGCCCCTGCTGTTTCAAATGTACTCTGAGCTGATGAGTCCTACCAGTAGCCGGCTCCAACTGTACCTCATCATAATCCTTGGAAGATCCTATAACCTTATACTTTGTTTGAGCGGTTTTACCGTTACTACCTACCCTGAACTTAGATGGTTCCTTGGGGTTACGTTCAATTGGCATGTCAATGATCGCTTCAACTGGTTCCATATGCCCCTTAACTATAGCTATATATGTTTTTTGGGTAGTTTTGTTGGCGAATTGTTGCTGCAAATATGACAAAGCTACTTGATTCTTAGCGCAAATCATCACACCAGAGGTCGCCCTATCCAATCGATGAACAATGCCAGCCCTTTCACCAGGTTGCTTGGTGATTTGTCGAACAAACGATGCTACTGAGGGCTCATTCCAATACCTGCCCCGACTATGGCTGATGACTCCAGCTGGCTTATTTACAACCACAACATCACTATCCTGATACAGAATAGGAAGATCAATGTCTTCAATCTTTTC
>CAYGIR010000024.1:9366-12255 GCA_964349985.1 uncultured Candidatus Saccharibacteria bacterium | reverse complement strand
GATGTAGCTATGGCTACCCCTCCTTCAGACAAAACAGTTTTCGCTCGAGATAATTCACTCTGAGAACGGACGATTTTGCGTCAGTCGAGTATAAACTGATTTTATGCGAAATCATCCCAATCTCACCTGCTCTTGTATACTAGTTCTATCATGAAAATCCTAGGAATAGAAACCAGTTGTGATGAGACGGCGGCGGCGGTTGTCGAGGACGGCAAGCGATTGCTTAGTAATGTGGTGTTTTCTAGTATGGATTTACATGCCGTTTACGGGGGTGTCGTTCCAGAGATTGCCGCCCGCAGCCACATAGAATCAATCATACCAGTTATCGAAAAAGCCGTGGCTGATGCGTTCCTAGAGAACGCGGAAAGAGAAGATAGAAGTGAGGTGATAGAAGACCCGAAGCCCCTTCGCACTTCACACTCCTCGCTTCACACTCCTAAATTTGATCCGTGGGATCAAATTGATGGCATTGCCGTAACTTACGGTGCTGGTCTGGGAGGCTCACTTTTAGTTGGGGTCATGACGGCTCGTACTCTGGCAATCGCCAAAAACAAGCCTCTATACGCCATCAATCACGTGGAAGCCCACATTTATGCCAACTTCCTTACTGAAGTGGCTCCGCCACTTCTTGAGAGCAAAGAGCAAGGAGCAAGGAGCAAAGATGAAGCCCCCACTGCTCATAGCTCACTGCTCACTGCTCAGAAATACCTTTTGCGTAAAACGCAACCGGTATTTCCTATGTTGGGTCTGATTGTCTCTGGTGGGCACTCCCAATTAGTTATCTGGCGTGACCATTTCGATTACACCTTACTGGGTCAAACACACGATGACGCCATAGGTGAAGCCTTTGACAAAGTCGCCAAGATTCTAGGGCTTCCCTACCCTGGCGGACCAAACATAGGCGCATTCGCCAAACATGGCGATTCCTTTGCTTACAATTTTCCCAAAGCCAAAATGCCTGGCAAATATGATTTTAGTTTTTCTGGCATCAAAACAGCCGTTTTACGGACTGCTCAGGCCGAAATTGGGGAAGACCACACCTTCCCTTCCCACAAACTGTCAGAACACCTCTCTGAAGCCCAAAAAGCCAACATAGCCGCCAGCTTCCAACGCACAGCCATAGAAACGGTGGTAGATAAAACCATTCTAGCTTACGAAGAATTCACCCCCAAAAGCATAGTAATAGGCGGTGGCGTAGCCTCCAGCCCCGAACTCCGCCATCAATTATCCACCCGCCTATCCTTTGCTATAGGGTGCGACCCAATAGCATTAGTAACAGATGGGATTTTGCTGTTTCAGGACTATAAGCTTATGACAGATAACGGCGCGATGGTCGCTACTCTAGGTTGCTATCAAGCCATGATGCAGCAGTCAATAGCTGACCCCTACACCCTAGAAATCGCCCCGAACTTGTCTATGTAGACTTCGTTGAGTTGAGTAAGTCTTTGTCAAAAGTTAGAAGATTGTGCGCATGCTTGCCACTTTTTACAAGCAATAAACAATCAACAAAATCCAGTTTTGATAATTTCTCATAATACTCAATGGCATTGATCGCATCTTGGCTCATCGAAATACTTGACAGACTACTGAGCTTGCGGATCCCTTGCGCAATAACCGTACGTGGCATCTCGTAATTTTTGTGTATTGCCAACACAAAAGTAAGCTCCACGAGTACCGCCTCTTCTATGATTAGTTCATTGGGTGTCGCCTCCGTTATCCAAGAGGTTGCTTGCTCGGCCAAATGTGTTACATCTTGGGTCAAAAAACGTATGAGTACGTTTGTGTCAACAAACCTCACAATTAATTTCTCTCTGCTCCGTGTGCTACTGATTCACGAATAGCTTGCTTAAGTTCTTTGTCATTTAACGGCTTTTTGACATATTTTTTCATTTCTTGCCAAACAGGTGCCATTATCTGCTCAACGGTTGGGGCTGGCTTGATAACCAACGCACCGTTACGCAAAATTACTATTAATCGACTACCCTTGCGTAGCTTGCTACGCCTTACATAATCTATTGGTATAGTTATTTGATTTTTGCTAGTTATCGTAATTTCTTTAGTTTTCATAGTAAGGAGTTTATTCCTTCCTTACTTATATGTCAAGCTATTTTACGTGTAATAATATGTGGTATAATGCTTATGAAAACAAAAACGTTCGATTTCCTTGAAGCCGGGTGGGCTTTGTACTTTTGAAAAACAAATGACGGTTATAGGTAAATTGACATGAGGGTTTATATGAACTTGCAGAAGTTCAGCGAGGAACCTTTGAGTTAGTTTGTCTCTTTTTCACGTGAAGTTGTTATATCAACCGTATACGTTTAACAGATAACGGTTCTGGGACACATATAACGAACTGGGCTGTAAGCTGTCATCTGTATGCTGTATACTTTCCCTTATGAAGTTACCAAAAATATACGAACCCAATCTGTACGAAAACGACATTTACGCGCTTTGGGAGAAAAGCGGAGCATTTGCCACCCACCCAGAGAAAAACACCGAACGGTTTGTGATTTCTATGCCACCGCCTAATGCGACTGGCACACTCCATCTTGGACACTCCTTGGGCATTGCTATCCAGGATATTATGATCAGATACGCTCGTATGCAAGGCAAAGACGCATTGTGGGTACCAGGTACCGACCATGCCGCGATAGCTTCTAACTCCGTAATGGAAAAACGGTTGGCAAAGGAGGGAACTAACAAACACGCAATAGGACGAGACGAGTTTATCGGCCGATTGCATGATTTTACAGAGGAGAGCAAGGACACCATGCGTGGTCAAATGCGAGCAATGGGGGCCAGTGCCGACTGGGGCAGGGAACGCTACACGCTAGATGATGCCCTAAATCGTTGTGTCAATGAAACCTTCACCAAAATGTACAATGATGG
>CAYGIR010000024.1:5023-9266 GCA_964349985.1 uncultured Candidatus Saccharibacteria bacterium | reverse complement strand
CAAATCAAGCTCCAATGGTTTGTAGATGTCAACAAACCGGCAGTGGATTGGAAGGGCAAAAAACGCTCCCTCAAAGAAGTTATGCGCGAAGTAATAGACAGCCAGGACATCAACATCGTGCCCGCCCGATTCAACAAAGTTTACTTCCATTGGATCGATAATTTACGGGATTGGTGCGTTAGCCGGCAAATCTGGTGGGGACACCGTATACCGGTGTGGTACCGTAGCAATGCCGAAGGTGAAACCGAAACCTACGTGGGCACACAACCGCCTATAGATGATGGTAGCGAAGGCTGGCATATTTGGGAGCAGGACCCTGACACCCTTGATACCTGGTTCAGTTCCGCACTTTGGACCTGGAGTACCTTGATTGATCCTGATCTGGCTCAAAACTACGATTTATCACTCCAAGAAATTTTGCGAAACAGCCAAGATTTTCAGACCTATCACCCCACTACACTCATGGAAACCGGTTGGGATATTCTGTTCTTCTGGGTTGCCCGCATGATCCTAGCCACCACATATATGACAGGGCAGATACCATTCAAAACCATCTACTTACATGGTCTGGTACGCAACGAAGATGGGCAGAAAATGAGCAAAAGCAAACCAGAAACAGCCATCGACCCCTTAGAAGTCATCCCCGAATTTGGTACCGATGCCCTGCGGCTAGCATTAATCAGTGGCATTGCGCCAGGCAATGATCAGCGTCTAGGCAAATCCAAAATCGCCGCTCAACGCAACTTTTGCAACAAACTATGGAACATCGCACGATTCGTCGAAGATAAGATAGGTGATGAATTAGTAAAACAACCAGCTCCAAAACCCCAAACAATTGCCGATACCTGGATGTTGTCTAAGTTACAACATACAATAAAAAAGATCAGCAGGGAACTGGACAACTACGCTTTTGGTGAAGCGTACGACGAGCTATACCACTTTATATGGGATGATTTTGCCGATTGGTACGTTGAGGCTAGTAAAGTATCACTCAACAAAGACGTGCTGGCGTACGGGCTGGAATCCATCCTCAAACTGGCGCATCCTTTCGCGCCATTCGTCACAGAAACCATCTGGCAAACATTAGGCTGGGAGCATGATAGTCTACTAATTACCAGCTCCTGGCCAACAATCATTTCGGTTGATGCCAAAAAGGCAGCAATTTTTGAAGATATCAAAACGCTGATAGGCGAAATCCGATTCATAACAGCCAGCGTCAAGGCAAATAAACCTTGTCTGTATCATTCCGGCGATAAATTTATATCAGAACACGCCCAGCTGATCAAAACCCTGTCAGGACTCTCCAAAATAGCTCAGGTGCGCGATGGTAGTGGCCTACACCTGACTCAAACCGATCATGCCTGCTGGCTGGACCTGGATGCCAGCACAATTCAGCAATTTTTGACACAACTCCAAACCAAGCTTGCGGTAACAACCCAAACAGTTACCCAACTCGAGTCGCGCTTACAAAACAAAGCCTACACCAAAAAAGCCCCAAAAGATTTAGTAAACCAAACCAAACAACAACTAGCAGAAGCCAGACAACTACAAACCAAACAACAATCAGAATACGATCGTTTTACGACCTAATTTCTGCGGCGGGTTCCAAAGATTCGCGCACGCGAGCCACAGACTCCTCCGGACGATAATCATCAAACCAAATAACATGCCAACCAAATTTTCCGGCGGCCATAACATTCGCACGAGAATCGTCTACCAATAACACTTCATCAGGAGCGCAATTGGTATAATGCTGTGCCGCCTCGTATATCTGTGGCTCTGGTTTGATAGCACCGGTTTTTGATGAGTCAATAATCGCCGCATAGGGTATCTTTGGCAACAAGCCATCTGCCAGCATCGCATCGATAAACCCAGGCATAATATTGCTAAGTAGCCCCACATCGTAGTATTCGCTGGCCCACCGCACCAACTCATGCATTTCCTTGATCGGGTCTACCGCCGCCAGATAATACTTTTGCCAATCCAGTTCGTCTATCCTAAGCTGTTTTGCCATGGCTTTGTTAAAATCCATCATAGACATTTCGCCCCGACAAACGGCATCGTTATAGCTCCAAAAAGTCGTCTCAATAACATCGGCAGGCGCGCCAGTGTCTGTCGCCAACTCCGTAAATGCCCGGTGAAAAAACCGGACCAAACAGCCATTGATATCAAAATACACGAACCTGATCCCAGACTTGGAACGATATTTTTTAGCAGTCACCGGCAGGGCTGGCGCGAGATTACCCATCAGCTCGTTCAGAGTTAGCCCCAGCGCGACAGCTATGGATTGGATTGTAAAGATCGATGGCGCTTTGATAGCTCCGCGCTCTATCTTGGCAAGGGTAGAATAACTAAGCCCTGCCTTGTGGCATAGATCTTGCTGTGTCAATCCGGCTTTTTTGCGCGCGGCTTGCAATTGTTTACCGAGTCCCACCTCATCCATATAGATACGATAATACTGGTTTTGCTATGAAATACCAAGTATAGCTAGCAACAAACGGCTAGTAAACGCGCACCAGCTAAAAGAACATTCCCAATAAAGCGATCATAAGAAACATCGCACAGACACCGGCGATTGCGGCGACAGTTAAAGCATTTTTAGTGTTATTGCCGGTGGAGCGCATCATTTGACTATAAACCCAGGCAGCAAACCCGATTCCAAGCAAAAATCCAACTGTCAGATTTGAAAACATACCAACATTTTACCCGAATGCCAGCTTTTCAGCCAGTGCCGCTAATTCTGCATGATCAGGCTCGTCAGACAAATTGGGGTTATTGTTTAACTCATTTGTATTATTAAATGGGATCAAATGAACATGCGCGTGCGGAACGTCCGTCCCAACTATCTTTTCACCTATATAGGGTACTCCGAGCACCTCTTTTAACCGATTAGCGACTTGCTTGACGGTAGCCATCAAGGCATGATAATTCTCATCGGGAAGATCCCATACAAATTCTTGCTGTAGTTTCGATATTACCAAAACATGTCCCGCGCAAACAGGGTGAATATCCAAAAAGGCAAGTGTCAATTCATCTTCATAAACCTTGTGACAGGGTATCTCACCCTTAACAATCTTGGTAAAGATACTATCTTCCATACTTTTATTGTAACCCGTGTATGATGAAGTACAATCAAAATATGTACTTTTTCAAACGGTTCCTACGTGGACTAAGCTCCCAAATTTTTAAGTCGTGTTTGTATCTCTTGGCTATTATAACAGCGGTGGTAATCGTGTTTGGCGAACCTACCCAACTCAAAAAAACTATCCATGCCAGTCGTATCTACGACAAAATAGTTGCCAGTGTGCTTGACCAAAGTCAATCAAGCCAAGCTAATTCAACAGACAACATACCAATCAACGATCCGCTCATTCAGCAAGCCGCCCAAGCCGCTTTCCCACCGAACTTTTTAGAGCAATCAACCAATCAAGTTATTGATGGGATATACGGTTGGCTGCAAGGCAAAACCGAGTCACCCGAGTTTGAAATTAAGCTAGGTGATGCCAAACAACGCTTCGCAACGGCGGTTGGTGATATTGCCGCCAATCGTGTTAGCAAGTTGCCGATTTGCACATTGCAACAACTACGAACTCAAGACCTCAACAACCTCGATCCTTTTGCCGTTCCATGCCAGCCACCCGGCATAAATATCAAAGCAGAACAGAGCAAAATCATGACAAGTATCAATAATGATGAGAATTTTTTACAGGACACGACTATTTCTGCCGATACCCTGACAAAACAAAATGGTCAAACAATATTCGATCAAGCCTCGGTCGCCCCAACCACCTTTCAATGGTTTACCAGATTACCCTATCTATTGGGTGGTCTGGGGATTCTTGCCGGATCAAGCATGGTGTTTTTGCATGAAGATAAACGCAGGGGTATTTGGGTCATTGGACGAACTCTACTATTTAGCGGCGTAGTTTTGCTGGTCGGAGCGTTTCTGGCAATGTATCTCGCCAATCAATTCCACATCCAAAATTTCGGAGCAGGCAATACCGCCATAGAATCCAGCCTCCAACCAATTGTGCGATCTCTTACCAACGCCCTCAATCGAGTTATATACACATTTGCCGGCTTTTACTTGTTAATAGGTAGCACCGTAATGTTAACCATCCACCTAACCCGCCCAAAACAGCAATCAACAAATCCCCTAGCCTCCAAAAAAATCCCGAATGGGCAAAAGTCCTGAGCTTGTCGGGTTTACCATGAGCTTGTCGGGTTTACCATGAGCTTGTCG
>CAYGIR010000024.1:0-4923 GCA_964349985.1 uncultured Candidatus Saccharibacteria bacterium | reverse complement strand
TGAGCTTGTCGGGTTTACCATGAGCTTGTCGGGTTTACCATGAGCTTGTCGAATGGCGGAAGGGGAGGGATTCGAACCCTCGATAGAGTTGCCCCTATACCGCTTTTCGAGAGCGGCGCACTAGACCGGACTATGCGACCCTTCCAAGTTGTGACAGGCACGAGTTTCGCACTTTTCAATTAACCTCGGGCCAGGGCTATTCTACCACTATGGTCACTGTATCCGTGCTACGTGCATGATTGTGTACGCCCCAGGTACCTTTTTGGGTCATTTTTATGGTCGTACTCGCGCCCGGTTCAACAGTTGGAATATTCAGATCAGGATTATCCGTATGTACAGGATGCGGATTAGAACTAAATTGCAAGGCTTCTGAAGAATCGTTTTTGATGGTAACCATTGCACCCTCGGAGACTCTTATACTGCGAGGCTCAAACCCTCTATCTGTATAGATAATTGTATTTTCTGATATATCGGTGGGTGCGACTTTGGTATTTGATGCGTTAGTGGTAGGAGATGTAGTATTTGGTTTCACACCATCAGTATCTCTCTGCATAAACCAAAAGCCTCCACCAATAATGAGTAGGCCCGCAACCACGCCAATCAACACCATCGATTTTTTCATAATTTATCCTCTCTTATACGACTATAGTACACATAAAAAAGCGATACTACTAGAGTAATTGCATAGAAAATCCAAACTTTCTGGAACCAGCCTCGCTGTAAATGACTACCAAGGCGTAAACCGTGATAGGCTACTAACAAAATTGCCACGTCAGACGCGCGTTCTACCCAGCACCACCAGGATCGATCCCTGTATTTGTGATGTAATTCAAAGGCCAAAAAAGCCAGCAAACTTATTGATCCCAGAACGGTAACCCCACGAAGTGCCGGCGAAACATAGTTTTCCAAAACACTACCCGGAGGCAATCCAAACCCGTCACGCCACAACTGCCAAATTAATAACCCAGGATGTAGCACGATCGCAATTAGCACAATCCACCCTGTAACCATAAAATATCGCTCCAAAACCGCTTTATCCACTCCCAAAAGTCGCCGCAACGAACCAACTATATAGTGTCCCCACATCAGCCCAAATGCCACCAACCCAAGCAAGGGAAATAATTTGTAAGTAGAGATACTATGACGCCCACCCAACGCCTGCAACCAAATAGCCAACGAAATGATAGTGGTCGCAACACTCAACCCCCAGGCAATTATCCGAACGATCCATTTTTTGTCCAACATACAATCAAAATAACACAATCACGCTCGATTTTCCGAAATCTCATCAAGGTTAGGGCAAAAACCAGAACCCAAGATTTGCATGATAGGTTTGGTAGAGCGTAGTGTACGAAGTTAGAACTAATCTTTCGATGCGTCAACCAGAAACTTTGAGATTGCGGCCCTTAACTAATAACCAAAAAATAAGTGTAACCTCCCCTATGAAAGCGACCCTAGCAAGATTGGTACTGTAGTCCATGATATACAGAGCGCCCAAGCCGTCCACCAAGTAGCTCAGGCCGGCAAATGCCAACAGAATACCCAAGAATTTGGGCATGTAGCTTGCTTTATAAGCCAAATAGCCAATAAGCAGCAAATGCACGCCAAGTAGTATAAGGCCGGCACTCCAGATCATGTGGAAGGCATTGATATTATTCTCGATATTCGTAATGTAATTGCCAGCGAAGTCACTCCTGAAATATGTTGCATATGCGTCGCCGCCTCTAGCCATGCTGACTCGAATAAGCTGTGTTACGGCAACAATAAATACTCCTGCATATAACAATCGGGATAATGCTGCTAGCCTAGAAAGGCTTTTGTGGACAGGGGTCAAGACCCGATACAATGCCAGTGCGACGATAATGTCTAGGACTGCAACCAAGAGGAAGCAGACGATTGCAATACGAACTGATCCGATCGAATTGGAGAAGTTGTAGGGTGTATCGCTGCCTGATTCCAAGTGCTTGAGGACGCCAAAATTGGCATAAGCAGCCAAGATTGCCATGAGGAGTAGGCCGACACCAGCGACCATGCTCGCCGTGCTAATAGAGTAGTTTTTGTTTTTAGAATCTTTCATGATTGCCTTAAGTATACAATAAAAGACTTCCGAAGAAGTCTTTTAAGCATTAACAGTATGGTACACCCGGCGCGATTCGAACGCACGACCTCCTGTACCGCAAACAGACGCTCTATCCAGCTGAGCTACGGGTGCATATTATGCAGAAATGTTATTTTACCATCTTTGACAATTCTCTCTATATAATCCCTTCGTTTCCATGATTTAATCCTATGCTCAACCTGCCGTGCAAACTTTAGATTCTCTACTTCTTGGAAAAATGCAAGCTCAAATTCACCAAGCCTTGTTGTGCTATAGGTATGATTGTTTGCATGTTGTTGCAATCTACGTGCAAGATAATTGGTCGACCCCACGTAGAAACGATTGGTTTTTTTAAAGTACAAAATATATACAAATCCATTCATATCTACCCAGAGCCGATGCCTTGATCGGCTCCCCGACAGAATCGTCGGGGCTGAGCTACGGGTGCATATCTATCAATTGTACAGCGGGAGTATACCATAAAACAGGGGTGGTGTCTAAAAGCGTACTTTTCGCATCAATCTGTCAACGGGATCATGTGAACGTTCTTCATGAGGCAAAAAATTACCAAGCATTGCTATAATTTTCTCTTCCTCCTCCGGTGGATAATACAGACTGACGGGTATAGCAAAACGTTTCAATGATGTGAGCTGGATAGAACTAAATGCCTCGTCATCAAAAACAGAAAACGACTTAAAAGTCTCATATGCATAAAACTTACCCCCAATCGTTATACCGGACTGATCCATCTGATATTCCAGCGTTTGAGGCTTGCGTCTTGCACTTACGGCGAATAATCCGGCAGTGATCAGGATAACCACGGCCGTGATAAGCTCCTGTGTTATCAGATATATTACGGCGACAATCAGCACGGTTAGGCCAGCAAACCCCACGAACCAACTTTTGTCTTTCTGGTGCTCTACAAATTCTGATGCCGACCAACTGATTGGGTTTAGATCATTCGTCGGTTGTGGAAGGGAAGACTCCTGTGCATATGCCCAAGGACTCGGTTCTTCGAATTGCTCGATTTGTTCTTTGGCTATTTCATGCAATGGTTCGGCTGGTGGCACAACGGAAGCTGGACTCTCTGGAGTAACAGGCGGATTTTCGACTTTTGGAGCTGTGTCATTACGCGGAATAGTGATTTCTACCGTCTCGTCTTTTTGTTCGCCTGGTGTAATGATTTCGCCCGGTTGCATAAGCGTATTGTACCATCAGACTAGAATTCCGCGTAAGCCCAGTATAACTATAAGAAAATAACCTATTCCTATAAAACGCTATAGCGTAAAATAGGAATAGGTTTCTATAAAATGGCGTAGCTTATCTGTTATAATCTGTACTTGTTACAAACACGGAGGAGTACCCAAGTGGCTGAAGGGGATGGTTTGCTAAATCATTAGGGGGGAGCAATCTCCCGCGAGAGTTCGAATCTCTCCTCCTCCGCCAAGTTTTGTAGTCAGGCCAAGGGTCTGGCAGCAAAACTTGATTGTGTGATACGAACTCGTACTGCAAAGCAGAGAGTTCGGTGGAGCGAGGACGCGCACACCAGGCCTCCTGCAAGGAAGACTGGGAGCACGCCACAGCGGAAAAGGACGAAGTCCGCTATCTCTCCTCCTCCGCCATTCGACAAACTCATGATAAACCAGGAGATTGTCGAATGATTCCGAGCGAAAACTGTTTTGCCTGAAAGATAGATAGCCGTAGCTACATCGAGAGAAGAAGAACCACTACCTGACAAGATTATTTGGTCTGGGAGTGGGGAAGCTTTGCTTAAGTCTAGGCTAGACTAATACCGTTAATTTTTAACTCAACGCTGCTTGTAGTTTGGGTAAATCCAGAACTGTAAAAAGATGGTCCTTTTGACCCATCAGGCCTTCTTCAAAAAGTAATTCTAGGGCTCGGCTTGCCGTTTCCCGAATCATATTTATGGAATCAGCTATGTCCTGATGTGTTATTGGGGCGTTAATGAGCACTTCTTTACCATGCCCTTCGCCGAACCTTTCAGCTAAGTTTAACAGCTCGGCAATAATCCTGCCGCGAGCTGACCGAAATTCCAGGGTCTGTATCCTTTGGGTATAAACGGTAATTATATTTACTGCTTGTTTCATGATCTCCTGTGATAGCCAAGCATTGTGGCCCATGGCCATGCGCAACCTATCTTTAGAAGCTCTGAGTATAGTAACGTCTGTCATGGCTTCGTAAAATAACCCCGTAGTGTGAGCACCATCCAAAGCCCAAGGTAGCGGTATGAATTCACCGGCCTCGTGTATTAACAAAAGATTCCCGTGCCCCATTTTGGATACAGAGTACGCCTTAACAAAGCCCTCTTTAATGAGGTATACCCCCGCGGGTTCATCCAAACCGTTGATAATAGTTTCTTTTCTTAAAAAGTGCATGAGTTTGCCATCACTAAAATGAGCAATGATACTTTCGTCCTGAGTTTCTCTATTGGGCATGCCTGCCAGTGGATGTGTGGCCATAAATCTATTATACTGCGTAATTCAACCCCGTGATACAGCGCACATACAACTTAGAGAAGTGGAGCTATTCTAGAAGTAGCAACTAACCTTATTACGCACATCATTAGAGGGGTTATGAGGGACTGTTGGGCATCGTTTATAAAGTAAATCTTAGAAAGGTTACATATGTTAATGACAATCGCAATAATTATGGCAATATTATGGGCACTGGGCTACTTTGCCGTGCATATAGGCGGAGACTTGATTCACATATTGCTAGTGATCGCACTCATTGTATTTATCTACAACATGATCGTTGGCAAACGAGTCGTCTAGAAGGGCGCAGTCGTACACGATCGCAGATGT
>CAYGIR010000023.1:0-12542 GCA_964349985.1 uncultured Candidatus Saccharibacteria bacterium | reverse complement strand
GTAAGCCATTACCTCACCAACAAGCTAATCATGCGCAGGCCGTTCCCAAAGCGCCAAAGCTTTACTCCTTAGAGCACATGCGGTATTAGACACCATTTCTGGTGCTTATCCCTCACTTTGGGGTACGTTCCTACGTGTTACTCAGCCGTCCGCCGCTCGCCATCACCCAACACTTCATGTTGGAAAATTCGAAATAAGAAGTACGAAACTTGCGAAACAAATGAGAAATACGAAGCATGAAATTCAAAACTTTCACAAGACTTTTAGTCTAAGGTGTCTCGAATTTCTTGTTGCTGATTTCGGACTTGTTGCGGATTTCGATATTCGGATTTATAATTTCCAGCACAAGGTGCTGGGCATGTTGCCGCTCGACTTGCATGTCTTAAGCACACCGCCAGCGTTCATCCTGAGCCAGGATCAAACTCTCCAAAAAAGAATTCAATCTTGAACTTCAGTCGAACATGATCCTAAGATCATACTGACCTAAATTTCAAAAACAATTCAAAAACTGACGTTTCCATTCGACTCGATAAATCCCACTCAGGAAATCCTGAGTTAATTCGCAAAAGCGGATAAATCGAACGGATTGATTTGCACTATATAAATTTTTAACGTACAACCATTCTGGAAAAACCAGAGACTGCCTAGAAAAATCTGTTCGACAACAAAGTAACTGAACCGAGTTAAACTACCGAAATAGTTATAACCAATACCTACTTCTGTCGAAAAAGAACTTTCTAGACAGCCTCACAAAGAAGCTCCAAAAGACTCGGGTAATAATACCTTGTTAATTACTGAAGTGTCAACCCTATTTTTGGCAACATAAGCAGTAACATTTACAACACCTCTCTGACTATTCACAAATTTGAGAGTTTTATGAGGCTATTTATATAGAACTGTCAATCATCACCATCTTCGATGTCTTCAGTTTTATCCACTAAAGCAAGAGAGACAACCGTATCATCATCGTTAAGACGCATAATACGAACTCCTTGCGTAGCACGACCAAGTTCCGGAATGTTCTTGAGTCCTAAGCGTATCGTCTGGCCATTTTTAGAAATGATAATAACTTCCTGCGTATCATCACCTGATAGAGTTTTTACACCAACAAGATGACCAGTCTTGCTATTTACGATGGCCGAACGAATACCAACACCACCGCGCGCATGAGCCGTAAACTGGGCAATCTTTGTGCGCTTCCCATACCCCGCCTCACTAATAACAAAAATACTGGATCCGGGTTCTACAATATCCATACCAATCACTTGATCACCAGCACGTAAACGTATACCCCGAACCCCACGAGATACGCGGCCCATCGGTCGAGCATCTTTTTCACTGAAACGAATAGCCTGTCCTTGTTGCGTAGAAATCACCACTTCATTCTCGCCAGTCGTCATCCTGATCCATTTAAGCTCATCACCTTCATCAAGGTTGATAGCGATCAAACCACTCTGACGTACGTTTTGATACTGTTCGAAGGGGGTTTTCTTGACTACTCCACGGATAGTACACATTAACAAATTACCGTTCATCTGTTTACTCACATTGATAACAGAACTGACCGTTTCTTCTGGTTGTAGCTGAAGCAAATTCACCAAGGCGACACCTTTGGCATTCAAGCCGACCGCCGGAACCTCATAGGTTTTTAGCCGAAAAACCCGACCTTTATTGGTAAAGAAAAGCAAAAAATCGTGCGTACTGGCGTTGACCACGTGCTCAATTACATCTTCTTCTCTGGTTGCCATACCACGTCTACCCTTACCGCCACGGCCTTGCTTTTTGTACTCAGCCATCTGGCTGCGCTTAATATAATTAGCACTTGTGAGAGTTACGACGACCTGCTCATCTGGAATCATGTCTTCATCATTCATTTTACCTAACTCTTGGGGTACAACCCTTGTCCGACGCTCATCGCCAAACTGTTTTTTCATCTCCAGCAATTCAGTCTTAATAATTTTTAGGATCTTCTTCTCATCTGCCAAAATAGCCTCTAATTCACTAATCATCTTGAGTAATCCTGCCAGTTCATCTTCAATCTTCTGGCGCTCTAGACCCGTCAATGCACGCAACTGCATAGCCAGGATGGCTTTGGCCTGAATCTCGGTAAGTTTAAATTTTGTACTCAGATTTATTTGGGCTTCTTCGCTTGTTTTACTGGCTCGTATTGTTGCAATTACCGCATCAATATTATCCAAAGCTATCTTGAGACCCTCTAATATATGAGCCCTATTTTTGGCTTTCCGTAGTTCAAACTCGGTACGCTTCCTTACAACAGTTTGACGGTGTTTGAGATACTCTTGCAAGATATCTTGCAAACCTAAAACTCGCGGTTGAATACCATCTATAAGAGCCAGCATATTGTAGTGGAAGCTCATCTGCAACTGGGTCAGTTTATACAATTGGTTGAGAATCTTTTTGGGGTAGGCGTCTTTTTTGAGATCAATCACAATCCTTACTGTGCCACGGGCTGTCTCGTCACGTATATCACTAATTCCAGTAATCTTCTTTTCTTTTACCAAATCGGCAATCTTTAAGATCAGGCTTTCTTTGTTGAGCGCATAAGGAATTTCGCTAATGATAATCTGCGTCTTTTGCCCTTTGGTGGCTTCCACAACCTCGGCTACGCCACGAACAACCACACCGCCACGGCCGGTCGCAAATGCCGTGCGAATAGAATCACGACCATAGACAATACCCCCAGTTGGGAAATCAGGTCCTTTGACGTGCTCAAGTAGGTCATCTAGAGTTGCTTCAGGGTTGTCAATCAGCGTCACAATCGCATCAACCAGTTCATTCAGGTTATGTGGCGGAATGTTAGTGGCCATACCAACCGCGATACCAATCTGACCATTTAGCAGTAGGTTTGGCAGTTTGGCCGGCAAAACCTCTGGTTCTTGACGAGTCCCGTCATAATTATCCCGAAATGTGACTGTTTCTTTTTCAATATCAGTTAGCATGGCTTCGGCGTGACTGGTCATTTTTGCTTCGGTATACCTGTAGGCAGCGGCTGGATCACCATCCATAGAACCAAAATTGCCCTGCCCATTTACCAGCATATAGCGCATAGCCCACGGCTGTGCCATACGAACCATCGATTCATAAATAGCACTGTCGCCGTGCGGATGATATTTACCCATGACTTCACCGACAATCTGGGCGCTCTTCACCGTTTTGCCACCGGGTGTTATGCCCATGCGGTTCATGACGTAGAGAATACGGCGGTGCACTGGCTTTAAGCCATCCCTAACGTCAGGTAAGGCTCTAGCTACGATAACACTCATGGAATAGCGCAGATAACTGTCTTCCATGACATCTTCTACCTTACGACGCTCTACGATACGTGAGTGCCCAAGGTTAAGTACCTCATCGTCCTCAAAGGGCTGGTTTTCAAGCTGCATTTCGTTGATAATTTCAGCACTACCTTCTGTATTTTCCCCGGGGATCATCAAGTCATCATCCATCAGACTCTCCCTATTATCACCCTAGTTAACAATAAACGGCTAGCAGTCAACAATGCTAGCCCAGCACAAAACATCGCGAGCTGTAAGCTATGGGCTGTAATCTGTTTACTATTCATACGTCCAAATCCTTCACAAACTTGGCGTGCGTCTGAATGAAGTTTTTGCGTAATTCCACCTCTGAACCCATCAGCTTATTAAAAATAGCGTCGGCCTTTTCAGCATCGTTAACCCGAACCTGTACCAAAACGCGCTGGATTGGATTCATAGTCGTTTCAAATAACTGCTCGGCATCCATCTCGCCAAGTCCCTTGTAGCGTTTCTGCTCCATAAAGCCGGCTTGTTTGATACGGTCGTCATTAGGATCGACTTTAAGCCCTTCTTTTTGTCTAGCTTCAATCTTGTCTGAAAGTACCATTTCCAGTTCGTCTTCGTCGTAGATGAAAACGCTTGACTTGCGACCAGGTTTTACGAGCTCAAACAAAGGCGGTTTAGCAAGATATAGATAACCACCATCAATGATCGGCTTCATGAATCGGAAGAAGAATGTCAGTAGTAGTGTGCTGATGTGTGAACCATCAACATCGGCATCAGTCATGATGATGATACGGTGGTAACGCAAACCTTCCATGCTGAACTGCTCTTCAATCCCCACGCCCAAAGCTTTGATCAGCGTCACGATTTCATTATTGCCCAGCATTCTATCCAAGCGGGCACGCTCGACGTTTAACACCTTACCCCTAAGTGGCAAGATTGCTTGGGTCTTGCTATCGCGTCCACCCTTAGCAGAGCCACCAGCCGAGTCACCCTCGACAATGTACAGTTCAGAATCAGCCGGGTTCCTAGAAGAACAGTCAGACAATTTGCCGGGCAGCCCGGAACCTTCCAGCACGCCTTTACGGATAATGTTCTCACGGGCGGCGCGGGCGGCTTTGCGAGCACGGGCTGCCAGCAATGCTTTGCCGACGATCTTCTTACCAACCGCGGGGTGTTCTTCCAGGTAATAAGAGAAATACTCGGACAGTACCTGCTCTACGTAACCACGTACTTCTGGATTGCCTAGTTTGTTCTTGGTTTGACCTTCAAATTGTGGATCTGGAATTTTAACCAAAATAACAGCCGTAAGTCCCTCGCGGGTGTCCTCGCCGGAGAGGTTTTCTTCTTTTTCCTTGAGCAATCCCGTTTTGCGGGCGTAATCGTTAACCACCCTAGTTAATGCTGAGCGAAATCCCGTCAAATGTGTACCACCATCCGGCGTTAGCACATTGTTCGCAAAAGGCTTGATAGTCTCCGTGTAGGTTTCGGCATATTGCATTGCTACCTCAACCTGCACATCATCAACTTGCTTATCAACATAAAAAACCTCGTCATCAACAACATCTTTACCAAGGTTCAGGTGTTTAACGTAAGCTTTGATACCCCCCTCAAAATAAAACCCAAAACGCTTACCAGTACGCTCATCTGTGACATATGTATGTAAACCTTTTGTCAAATAGGCTTGATGGCGTAAATAATCTACTACCCATTCATATTCCATCTCCACCGATTCTTTGAATATGGTTGGATCAGGATAAAAGGTAATTGATGTTCCCGTATCTGTTGTTTTTTCACCCTTTTTGATAGAAGTCAGTGGCTTGCCCTGCGCGTATTCTTGAGTATAAATATAGCCATCTTTGCGTATCTCGGCGAAAAGTTTCGTAGATAACGCGTTAACAACGCTACTGCCAACACCGTGTAAACCTGATGATACCTTGTATCCGCCACCACCAAATTTGCCACCAGCATGCAATACTGTCAAAACGGTCTCCAGAGCACTAATACCGGTTTTTTCCATTTTATCGACCGGGATACCTCGCCCATTATCTCGGATATTGACGCCACCATCGGCCAATAGAGTAACCCACACATCCGTAGCATAACCAGCTATAGCCTCATCAACAGAATTATCGGCGATTTCCTTGATTAGATGATGCAGGCCATCACGACCGGTCCCACCAATATACATACCCGGACGCTTCCGAACAGGGTCAAGACCCTCAAGCACCTGAATCTGAGAAGAATCATACTCTTTTTTACCAGCCACGTCTAAACGTCCTTTATATTATTTATTCGTTTCATCACCACTTACACTGGACTCACGCGAAGCTCCCCATCCCAAACCGAATAATCTCGGCTACAAACAGTTTTTCTTCTCTCGACGTATCTTCAGGTACCCCTACTTCAGATAAAACTATTTTCGTTCGAGATAATTCACCCTAGGAACGAACGATTTTACGTCAGGTCCAATGTACTTATTATATGCCATGTGCACGAACTAAACAACTCTTAAACCCTTGCTTGAACACCTAGTTTTGTGGTTCAATACACATAAGCTTTTAGCGTAAAAATAGAAATTTATAATATGTTTAACAAACTAATTGGTAATCTACCGTTCAACCCAAGCCTGATTGACCAAGTTTCTTTCTACGTTCAACGGATGAGAAGCGAATCATCCATACGTAGAACAGGACTAATTCTGCTTGTGTTGACAATGATAATACAATTTTTTGCAACCATATCTCCGCCAAGGTCAACTTTGGCAAGAAGTCCGAATGACATAATCAACGGCGGTTTCAATAGCCGTGACGAGGCAGTATTGTACTGTTTAGATCAAAACAAAGATATTCATCTGATATTTGAGTACTATGGGTTGAACTGTGACATTATTTCAAGAGCTGAAGAAAACGTAATTATAAAATCAACCGATTACAACAAAAGCCTCGATTCTTTAGGTCGAACTGAGCCAGAAAATTATAATCCAAAAACTAATAAACCATCCGATAAATACACCGTGGAGATAAGTGACGTAGAACCGCTTTATATGAAAAATTTATGGTATTGGGATACCTATGATTCATCGCAATATAAAGTTCTCAAAATGACAAACATATATGGTCAAACTGTTTTTATTATGTACAGTTGTGGCAATATAGTCACCATAAATAAATACACGCGTCCAGCCCCCGCCCCAGCTCCTACGCCACCCACAGCACCAGCACCAAAAACACAACCAGCTCAAAAACTAAAAAGTACCGAACCACCAGATGTCTGCCCAAAAATATATGGTAAACAAACCACTAAAGACCAATGCGATGTATGCCCAAACATCCCAGGCGATCAGACAACCCAAAAGCAATGTTATCCCTGTCCCGAAGCACAATCCAACACCGCGAAAACCGCCTGCCTACAATTCAGTAAAATCGCATCAAATACAACAACCAATGTACGTAACGCGGACAGAACAACTGCAAAAAGTAATGATGTGATCACCTATACTTTGAGTGCTAAAAATACAGGCAATGTTGAGTTTAAAGATTTTGTATTTGATGAGAACCTATCCGATGTTTTAGAATACGCAGAACTTAAAAAATCAGGTGGTGGTTATCTAACACCCAATCAGCATTTGGTTTGGCCGAAACAATCTATAGCACCGAATGAGTCTATAAAAATAATGTTCAGTGTCCAGATAAAATCGGAGATCCCAAACACTCCCGTATCTTCTTCCGATCCAGGGTCATATGATCTTTGTATGACTAATGTATTCTATGGTCAATCAGCTACAATATGTCTTAAACCATCTGCGACTAAACGTGTCGAATCCGCCACAACCAGTCTGCCGAACACGGGTCCCAGCACCGGACTACTCCTTGGATTTGGCATAACTACCATCGCGGGCTACTTCTTTGCGCGTAGCCGATTATTTGCAACAGAGATGGATATTGTACGCCAAGACTTCATAAATAGTGGGGGTATGTAATTCAATGAGTTCAACTAACGAAAAGCATCCAGTACCTGGTGGTCATGAGCATAAAAATCAAGATATTATAGATCATACCAGACACGAACAAGAACAAATAAAACAGGACGAGCAAGAAAAACTTATTCGACAAAACAAATCCCACGAAAACCAAGTCAAAATAAGAGAATTAATCAGCAAAGAAGCAAGCCCCGCAAACAAAATCAATCTTGTTGAAAAGCCCACAGATAACGAAAATATATTCGATCAAACCCAGCACTCCCTAAAACTTATCGCCTACGAACGTACTCTAGCAAAAATACAACACCACCTGCCCAAACCAATCCGCACTTTCAGCCTAATAGTGCACACCCCCGTAGTCGATACAATTAGCACCGTTAGTGCTAATACGATTGCACGGCCCGCAGGCTTCTTGGGTGGTGGGATTTTTGCTTTTATTGGTAGCTTGGTTCTACTGTATCAAAGTAAACATTATGGTTTTGAGTACAATTATTCATTGTTTTTTATTCTGATTATAGCTGGCTATGTATTGGGCACGACTTGTGAATTTATGATTTGGCTAATTTATACTCGTAAACATCGCAACTAGAACACATTAGACTACAGAATTGTCATCAACCCCGCTTAGGCCACCTTCACGGTCAATATAGATCGTATCTCCTTGATGACCAAGTGTTGTTGGTTTATTAAGATGTATTTCTCCATCGGTCTTATTAGAATTATCAGTTGGTGGCATAGCAATAGGAGGAGTTTGTTGGGCTGTTGATGTTTTATCAAAAGGTGCAGATGATGAACCGGGAGCGATAGGTCTAGGTGCTGTTGGTGTTTTACGTTTAGCCAGCCACTCATCCAAAAAGGACCCACCACCAGATGGCTTGGGGGCAGGGCTACTGAATGCTGATGGCATCGTTGTTGCTGGACCTCCAAAAGCTGGTTTGGAAATTTCTTGAGTTTTCATTCTTTCACTTATCTCTTGATCAACTATGGTCCTTGGTCTGCCAAACTTAGCAGCCGAAAGCTGTCTCAGAGCTTGTTCCAGATTAGGATTTAATGTCCCGAGTCTTGGTAGTGCCGTCATACTAAAGGGTTGCGTTGGTACACCGTTTATAAGCGTCCTAACAATCGCGTTATAGTTCGGTACGCGCAACAAATCATCAGGTTCAAAAATGGGCTTAAAGTAACGCGATAAAGCCTCGACATCGTTTTGCCCAACCCTAAATGAAATAATCGTACCCATATTACCAAAAACCGCGTCACGAATTTCTTCGGACAACTGTGTAGTAAACTGGTTGGCAACAATTAAATTAAGATGATATTTTCTAGCCTCAGACATTATAGTTGCGAAACTATCGGTCGAAAAATTCTGGAACTCATCCACATACAAACAAAAATCCGTTCGCTCTGACTCGTCCACATTGGCACGACTCATAGCAGCCGCCTGAAATTTCATCACAAAAATCATTCCCAGAAGCTTTGCGTTCAGTTCACCCGTCCGACCTTTGCTCAAATTAACCAGTAATATCTTTTTGTTATCCATAATATCGCGCAGATCAAAAGCGCTCTTGGTCTGGCCGATGATATTACGCATCATACTATTAGACAAAAACGCGCCGAACTTACTAACGAACCAGCTAACAACTTCACCGAACTCATTAGATCGTTGTGATTGAGGCATTTCCTTCTGCCAAAACTCCAAAACTGTCGGATCGGTCACATATTTTAATTTTTGCTTCACAAATTCTGGATCACGAAAAAGCTTGGGTATATCGATAAAAGTTCCCCCTGCTGGATCAGCCATAACAGTCAAAGCCGCATTTCTAAATAAGTGTTCGTAGCGCGGACCTATAATGCCCTGATGCTGTGGGTCATAAAGCTTATACAACATATTTATTGCCTCTTGTATCAAAAAGTCCTTCTGATCACTAGTTTCAGCCTCAAACAGATTTAGCCCCAACGGATAATCCGTCTCAGCAGGACAAAAATATATTACATCCTCGGTTCTTTCTCTCGGGACCATAGCTAACAACGCTTCGGCCGTATCACCATGTGGATCTATAAACGCAAACCCATTACCATTGAGCATGTCTTGTAACGCCATATTCTCCAAAAACCACGACTTACCAACACCGGTTTGTCCGACAACGTACATATGTCGTCGCCGATCCTCATCATCCAATCGAACAGCTTTTTTAGCACCTCTAAAAATGTTATACCCTAGCAACAGCCCTTCATCTGGCATATTACGAGGTCCATCCACTTGTTTACTCGCCTGACGCTCCAGTTGACTGGTTGGAATATTCTTCTGATCAGGGAAATGAAACAGGGTAGATAATTCAACTGAGTTCAAAATATTCCGATTACTCTCCTGAGGGAAAAAACGCATAATATACGCCGTAACAAACCGCTCTATATCTTTTGCCGGCGTGTATTTAAATCCATTCTTGCCAGGCGCGTCAAACAACGCAAAAGTCGCTACCACGTTATTGAGGATAGCCTGAGATTTTTGAGAAATATTAGATGATGCCACAACCCGGATCAGCACTTCGAAACCCGCATGACGAGTCTTATCATCAATAGAATCAAGAATGTTTTGGTCCAAACTGGATAACTCTGATTTGTCGCCACCCCTATCGCTACCCTTTTCTTCCGGTGGCTTTACGGTCGCGACAAACAAATGTTTAAGCCACCAAAATGCAACTTCACTACCCTTCTTGTTGGCTTTACCTTTGCGCTTTTTCCCAGCAATAGCTTGAGCGTGCTTAGCCCAACCAGGCGCAGCTGGTCGCAGCATAATCTGTATACCTGCTCCATCGTCTTTATCAAGGGTTGAAAGCGCGTTTAGGATTGATTGAATCGCATCACGTTTCAAATCCTGATATGTGGCAATCGGATACGCATATGGCTCCTTCAAAGTTAACTCTCCACCTATCGTACCGCTTATTTTGCCAACAGGACTAAATATATTATGCTCCGCGACTTCTTCAAGCCTTGCGGTGGGGTACGCGCTAACTATTGCTTGTCTTACGACATCTACCAGAGCAACCGGAACTGCTGTATAAAAACTTACAAACCCCTTAGAACCAACAATTTCAAAAGACAGATGACGTTGCCCATAAAACTTATTCTTAAACCCCTTAGTGAATGTACTGGCAATGATATCGTACATAATCTGTGCCTTAGAGATGTTTTCTTCATTCACATCACGGGCATCACGATTAGCAGTATCAACATCTTCACTTAGAGGTGGTAGATGTATATATAATGGAACCATTTTAAGTCCCCGTTCAAAGTTCTTCTGTTCTCTGAATATCTTGCGAATCTTAATATATACAATTGGACCACCCACACCTAACAACACCAAAAATCCACCTAAGGTAATGATCAAAAAACTCATGCCGATGCCTTGCCCAATTGGCTCAACCAGTCCCGAAAGTGATGATTAGGCTGATATCTCATATTTAATATAATTGATCTGTTATTTATTAATTTTCGCTCAATTTAAGATCTTTGTTATAGCGTTTTTTTAAATAATCAGCTTTGACCTTGGTAATCTCACGATGTTGTTGATGAGGATCATCCTGAGTCTGAGTGACTATTGCCTTCGCTCGGATCACCCATTCTTTTTCGATCAAATCAGCATCATCTGCTATAAGCGTGCTATTACCCGCCGTAGACCCTGTTGACTGGAAATTATCACTAACCGACTGCAAAACCGGAGTAACAGGCAGGTGTGTCATAGGATTTTGTGCTTGAACAGATGGCATTAAAGGTGGCATCTGACTACCGCGCACTTCCGAAGATGAAGCAGCAGGCGCACTTTCGGGTGTAAGCTGCCCAACCCCAACCTCGGGAATTGGCAACTCATTAGATGATCCAAAATTGTTATAACTGGGTTCCATATAGCTTTCATTATATAGGATTTTCAAATTTTTGCGCATACATATCGGAGTCACACAAAATCGCTCTTTCCCAGGCTAAATCAGCTCGAGTTGGGAGTGGTTTGGCTGAAGGAGGGGTAGCCATAGCTACATCGAGAGAAGACAGACCGCTACCAATCGAGATGAATTGGTCTGGGGATGGGGGAGCTTTGCGACAGGTCCGGTTAAAAGTTTTGCTCGTTCAGTTGCCATCTGGCATCAGCAGACAAGCACAAAACTCGTGTAATATACAAGTCTAATACGAACAATTACCGCGCGCTGGCATGAATAAGTACTACGTTTTCAGAAAATCTACTCGCCATATATACAAGCACAATAGCATCGTAAATACACAGGCCAACAATCCGTCTCTCCACGTTAACTGATCAAGTGAACGCAATAATAGCAAGGACACTCCAAGCAATGCGATAACTGTTGGAATGATTTTTATCAAATACCCACCCTTATGTAACCCGTATATCCATAGTACGAGTAATGTCAGGTTATAAAGTATAAATCCAACCATCACGAATGGAATGATCAACAATAACAATGGCGCGTGGTTTGGATCAATTATTAAACAAAATACCACCAACAGAATGGTTGTAAATAAAATAAACAAAAACTTGTTCAAGATTAAAGTTCTTTGAATCATAAGATTATAAAAAGCGCACTACAAATAGCTATAGTGCAGATCACGTTTCTTTGCGAGCGTGGACGGTAAATGCGCTCTTGTTTGTAAACTATATTAGCGCTTACCGTCCATAGCTCTGACTGACCGCTCTTTCCCGCAGACGCGGGGCAAGAGCGACATCGGCACGTTTAGCCGTAGGTAACCCTTCGATGCTCTTAGGGTTATTTTGTTTTGTATTCGGCAAACCGAATAGTAAGTTTTTATATTAGCTTACTGACTCCAATACTACTATCTTTATCTATTTTAGTCAAGTATTATTTGTAGTTGTTTATACTACGGTACTTCTTGAGAAAGACAATTGTGTCATCCAAAGTAATATTTTATGAGTTGATGATTTTACAACAATTATTTATCATGTTAATGTTTTTATAACCTAGTTTTTGACCATATGCACGATTGCTTTAGGTCTTCAATTCAAGACATTTATTACAACGAAATTTAGTAAAATTATCACAATAAAATGAACAAATTCGTAGCATCTGTACCTACACTAGACTTACACAAAACCCCTCGTTCCCAGGACGAATCAGCTCGAGCGAAAACAGTTTTGTCTGCAAGAGAGGTGCCTGAAAGTGCAGCGACTGTTTGCAGCCGAGATTAGTTGATCTGTCCTCGATGAAACTATGGCTACCCCTCCTTCAGCCAAACCACTCCCAACTCTAGCTGATGTAGCC
>CAYGIR010000022.1:0-12920 GCA_964349985.1 uncultured Candidatus Saccharibacteria bacterium | reverse complement strand
CTGTCTTCTCTCGATGTAGCTATGGCTACCTCTCCTTCAGCCAAACCACTCCCAACTTGAGCTGATTTAGCCTGGGAACGGGCGATTTTGCGACAGGTCCAGTTTATCACAAGCGGATTATTTTTTTATAGTTTCATGCGACATGTTAAATTCAAGATAAGTCTCTATAAAATGATCAAGATGACCGTCCAGTACGCCTTCGGCATCTGATGTTTCATATCCCGTACGTGAATCTTTGACCTGTTTGTAGGGATGCAATACGTAACTTCGAATTTGATTGCCCCAAGCAGCTTGCTCGTTTGGCCCCTTTAATTGTTGTAGATCTTCAGCATGTTGTTCTAATTGAAGCTGCGCCAACTTGGAACGCAGGATAGTCATGGCAGTTTCTTTGTTTTGTAGTTGAGATCGTTCGTTTTGTATGGCAACCACAACACCTGTCGGTAAGTGAGTAACCCGAACGGCTGAATCGGTCGTGTTAACGGATTGTCCACCCTTACCACCACTGCGATAAACATCAATCTTAAGCTCTTTTTCGTCTAAAATGATGTCTTCTGGGCGATCAATTTTGGGCATAACTTCTACTTTGGCAAAGCTGGTCTGACGCAAATTATCGCTATTGAATGGGCTCAAACGTACCAAACGATGCACGCCGTTTTCGCTCTGTAGTTTACCGTAAGCATATGGTCCGTCAACTTCAAAAGTTACACTTTTTATGCCAGCTTCTTCACCATCAGACTGGTCGATGATTAATACGGAAAAATTTGTCTTTTCGGTATAGCGTACATACATTCTAAGTAACATTTGCGCCCAATCTTGCGCGTCCGTACCCCCCGCGCCGGCATAGATACTCATAATTGCCGCATGGTCATCAAACGGACCGCTAAATAGTAGTTCGGATTTTTTGAGATCAAAATCCTTTTGAGCCTGATCAAGCTGTCCCCTCAGTTCCGCCTCTATAGAAACATCGCCCATATCAATCAATTCTTTGATATCAATGATTATTTTTTCTAAATCACGCCAAGGCTTTATACGATCCTCCAGCGTCGACTGTGCCTTCATCAAACCCTGAGCTCGCGTTTGATCGTCCCACAGTTTTGGATCAACCGTTTTTTGCTGTATATCTATTAAATTTTTCTCAAGTACCGATATCTTTAATCGAGCAATCGCGGATAGAATAGCGTCATATAGCTCATTCGCGCGCTTTTGCAATTCGTTCACTGAACCTCTTCCATAAAATTACTAAGTAATTGTAGCATGTGCAGGCTTTGTCCATGTGCTGGAAAGGATAGCGATCAACTGCCCGCGCAATTCGGCATCCGCTTTGCCCAAAAATCCCGCACCCCAGTTTGGCTGGGCAAAAAACTCGTTGGTGATAGCCACAATCTGTACCTTGTTAATCGCTTTGATACGTTCTGGTACCAAGTAATAATCTTCTATGACATCATCAAAAAAATACCGCCCGCTATATCCTGATGCCGTACCAGAAACAGTTTGACCACTACGTTGGTAACGTCCTAGCATATACTGCTGAGCGGCGGCAATATCCGCGTGCGTTACCTCACCCCGACAAACAGCCCGAATTTCTTTGGCGATAATCGCGAATAGTGCGGGTGCATTCATGGGTGTGACCTGAGTCCCAAACCACCAATTTGTAGCGGATTTGGTTTGTAGATAATTTGAGCTCATGCCGTACACAAGACCTTTTTCGCGAGCCTCCCCCAATATCCGTGAGTGCAATGTTTCCGTCAGCATAGTATTTACTAATCCTAACGCATCAGCTTCGTCCTCACTAAGGCGACGATTAATAAACGTGTCCAGATAGAAATGCATGTTGTCTACGGTACGGTTTGGTATGTATAACGGTTTTTTCAGACCTTTCGGACGCTCATCCGGCAAAGCAATGCGCGTTTTTCCGATTGGCATGGCCATTGTTTGCAACAAATGCGTCAAACGCGCCAAACGCGCGGCGGTTATTTTGCCCGCAATCACAAATCGCATATTGCTAGTAAAGTGAGTTTGGGTATAGTGTTGTCTTATATCATCTACCGTAACGTTTTTCATTTGCTTCAAACGTTCTTGATCGGTCAAAACTTTGTAGCCATATTTCTCTCTTAAAGCCAGACTCAGATGCCGAAAATGATTGTTGGACCGACCAGTCATTTCTTCGCGAACATTACCATACTCTGCCTTGAATTCATCATCCAAAAACAAAGGTTTACTTATTGCTACCAGCAATAAATCCGTTATCCGTTCCCACTCAAAATCCGCGCACTCGGCTTCATAGGTGATATCATAGCTACCCGTGCTGGCGTTACAATATGCGCCATTTTTTTCGAACTCAGCCTGAAAAGCTCTAGCGCGAGGAATCTGTTCGTTTGCACCTAGCAATAAATGCTCCATAAGATGCGCCGTCTCCCATTTACCTGCTGGTGTTAAAAAATCGCCTGCCCTAAAGTTTAGCTCCAAGCTCATGACAGTCGCGCCTGGTACATGGATAAACAGACCTTTGGCACCATTTGATAATGTAATTTCCTTCACGGTATGTCGCATTGTATAAATCCTAACTTACAATTACTATTTTTAGATACGTCAACTCATTTTTTCCTTTTATGTTTGGCTTTTTGTTTGCGTTGGCGTTCGGCCTTACGAGCTTTTTTGATCTTGGTTTTGTCTTGTTTTTTGGCGGCGATTGCAGAGTTTATAGATACAAAGTCGGTTTCTCCAAACTCTTCGACTTCAATAATTTTATCGGCATTATCTACTGAATAACGTGCCGCGCGGGTCAATTCGGTTTCTATTGGTTGATCATTTAAGACGGGTTCCGCGCTAAATAGTGAATGCACAACCTCATGTCGCAAAGTCTGCTGCATTGCCTCAAACATATGTTGTGCCTGGCGACGATACTCCACCAGCGGGTCCCTCTGCCCTACACTAAGCCAGTGAATGCCCTCGCGCATATGATCCATATTTTCTAAATGTTGCATCCACAAATTATCCAAAATCTGCAAATATATGTCCCGTTCAACTTTGCGCATAATTTCTGGAGTAAAAGCTGATTCACGACTATCGTACAGCTCTTTTGCCTCAGTGAGTAAGATTTTCGCGAACTGATTGGTATCAGAGTCAAATAACCGATCCATAGTCTCATCTCCAAACGGAAATGATTCGGCAACCACCTGTTCAAATTGATCGCTTAGTAACATCGGCGAATTAGCCAAAAACTTGACTTCTTCCTCTATAAAAACGTCAATACGTTTTTTGATATCAGCCTGCAGTAAAATCTCGCGGCGCATGGTATAAGTCGCCTTACGATGTCGGTTCATAACATCATCGTATTGAACAACATTTTTACGTGTATCAAAGTTGTAGCCTTCTACTTTCTTTTGCGCGCCCTCCAGACTTTTACTGATAACTCTGTTTTCGATTGGAGTTTCATCATCAACCCCTAGCCTATCCATGATCGAGCCAATGCGTTCGCCACCAAAAATTCGCATTAGATCGTCTTCCGTACTGACAAAAAACTGCGTTACTCCAGGGTCCCCCTGACGACCAGAACGACCTCGCAATTGATTATCTATGCGACGTGATTCATGGCGTTCGGAACCTAACACGAATAGTCCGCCAAGTTTTTTGGTTTCTTCATCTAGCACAATATCGGTCCCTCGACCGGCAATATTCGTAGCAAGAGTTACAGCCCCTTTTTGCCCGGCCTTTGCGACTATGATGGCTTCACGTTCGTTGTTCTTGGCATTCAAAACCTGATGAGGAATTTTGGCCTTGGTTAGAAGTTTACTGAGTACTTCGTTCTTCTCTATAGACACAGTACCGAGCAAGACCGGCTGTCCTTTGTGGTGTAGTTTGGCGATTTCACGAACGATTGCTTTGAACTTGCCTGCCTCGGTTCGATATATCCGGTCCACTTTGTCTTCACGGATAATATTACGGTTTGACGGAATCTGAACTACGTCAAGTTTATAAACCTGATGAAACTCTTCACTCTCGGTCTCGGCGGTTCCCGTCATTCCAGCTAGTTTATCGAACAAACGAAAATAGTTTTGGAAGGATATAGTAGCGAGCGTCATAGACTCTTCCTGCACTTCTACGCCCTCCTTGGCCTCAATCGCCTGATGCAACCCCTCGTTGTAACGACGACCCTTCAGTAATCGCCCTGTGAAATCGTCGACAATGACAACTTCACCGTCCTGTGTGACCACATAGTCTTTGTCACGATGGAACAGTGCCTGCGCCTTGAGTGCTTGCTCAAGATGATAAATCACCCGGATGTTTTCTGTACCATATAAGCTATCGATGCCAAGAATTTTCTGAACACGCTCAACTCCGTCATCAGTCAATACGACTGATTTGTGCTTTTCATCCGTTTCATAATCTTTTTCTTTTTTAAGCTGGCGCGTAACCTTTGCGAACTGCGCGTAAGCAGTCCCGCTAGTGACGGATGACGCCGAGATAATCAACGGAGTACGAGCCTCATCAATCAAGATTGAGTCAACCTCATCCACAATGGCATAGTGCAATTTACGCTGACGTAACTGATTTGTTTCGCGCACCATATTATCACGTAAATAATCAAACCCAAACTCGTTGTTTGTACCATAAGTTATATCGGCCGCATAGGCATCCTGTCTGGAACATGGTTTCATGTGCCATAGACGGGGATCATCGTGACTTTTATCCTCAAACTTTGGATCATAAATATAAGATTCATCGGCAATAATCACACCCGTGGTTAACCCCAGAAAATCATACACCTCACCCATCCAGCCAGCATCGCGACGAGCCAGATAATCATTCACCGTCACTACATGTACGCCCTTGCCCGTCAGAGCGTTCAGATACACTGGCAGTGTTGCCACCAAAGTCTTGCCCTCACCTGTTTTCATTTCCGCAACCTTGCCTTCGTGCAAAACCATCCCACCAATCAACTGAACATCAAAATGACGCTGTTTCAATGTCCTAAAAGCAGCCTCCCGTACCAAAGCGAAGGCATCTGGCAACAACTTATCGAGAGTTTCTGATTTTAGGCGCGATTTTAGTTTTTCGGTTTGCTCACGAAGTTGTTTGTCGGTCATTTTTTTGTATTTAGGCTCCAGCACGTTGACATCACGTACCCGCCGACGCATACGCCGTAGTGTCTTGATTTGTGGATCGCCTAAAATACGCTTAAAAACTTTATTCAATTATTTCTATGCTCCCTCTCAGAGTTCAGATGTGTGATCACAGATATTGTACCCCATTGGAGATATTTAACACTAGGTAATTTTCCCAACGTTTTTTCCAACTCCGTAATAACCATAGCCACCCTGTTAATCACATATCATGCTTGACGCGTCTAAGATGCGCGATCAAACGACGATGCAGACGAGGGTTACCGTGGAGTTCTTTGTATTTTTTAAGCTGGTTTTTTAGCTTTGCCTCGACAATATCAATCGCGGCATACATATTTATGGTGGACTCTTTGGTATTTATCGTATCACCAGGAAGATGGGTGACTACTTCGCAGATACAATTTTTTTTGGTCTTGAGAACTTCTTCTTTGAGAATTACTTCCATATGCGCGCTGGTTCTGGCATGTTTCGAGATATATCGATCCAGTTTGCCGAGCTTCTTGTTGGCGTAGGTGAATAATTTTGGATCAACATGCATGTGTACACCACGAACTTCTAGTTTTTTGATCATATCGTTTGCTTTCCTCCCATAAATGGTATTAATACGTCTGGCACCCGAATGCTCCCATCTGCGTTTTGGTTATTCTCAATAATAGCTATTAACGGACGCTGAGAGAAGCCTGTCGCATCGTTGGTATGTACCAACCCGACTGAATTGTCACCGAGCCTAAACTTTGTCTGTAGTCGTCTTGACTGATAGTCTGTCATGTAATCGGCAGTGTGGGTTTCGCGGTATTTGTTTTGACCCGGCAGCCATACATCAATATCAACGCCGCGGGCATTGGGCTTGCCGATATCGGCAGTGCATTTCATGACTACTTGATATGGCAGACTCAATTGCTGCATCAGATATTCTTGTATGGCAATCAAAAACAAATGTTCGTTCAGCGCATCCTCTGGGGTCGTCAAGCTTTCCATTTCCAACTTCTCAAACTGATGCATCCGCAATATGCCTTCCATGTCTTTGCCATAGGTACCTGCCTCTTTGCGGAAGCTGGTGGCATAGCCAGCGTATCTGATGGGCAGTTCAGTTTCAGGTATGATCTCATTGGCATGCATTGAACCTAATACATGTTCGGCACTACCCTGCAACCACAATTCCTCTCCTTCAATTTTGTAGCGGTCATCCCTAGGCTCCAAGCGATCCATGGCATCGTATATGTCTGTTTTAATCATGAGTGGTGGCAAAACCAGCACAAAAGGCTTGGTGCTGACCTCCAGATTTGCAGTTTTTGCAATTTGCTTGAGCGTATCCTCGCTTGTTAGCACATCCATCGCATAATTCATGAGCGCAAAATGCAGTTTTACTAGATCGCCCTTGATGTAGGCGAAGCGCGTTCCTGCCACCTTAGAAGCTCGCTCTTTGTCTATTAGCCCCTTGTGCTCCGCCAGTTGCCAGTGATTTTTTGGCTCAAAGTCAAATTTTGGTAGCTCCCCTACTGTTTTAATCACTACATTTTCTGTTTCCGATGCGCCAACTGGTACGTCGTCCATAGACATATTGGGCACGCTCTTGAGCAACTGCAAAAAACTGTCACTGACGGGTTCCAGCAGGATTTCTATTTGGCCAATTTGTTCCTTGACTGCACGGCCTTGGGCAATTTGCTCCTCGGTAGGGTTACCAGCTTTTAGACTATCTACCAGCTTATTGCGCTCCGCCCGCAAAGCCTCAAGCCTAGCCATAAGTTCACGACGCTCAGTATCTAGCTTTAACAAATCCGCTACGTTCACCTCTATCTGTTTCTGGTCGGCTTTTTGTTGGACTAAACTGGCATTTTCCCGAATAAACTGAATATCTAACATATACTATTTATTATACTCGACTTATGCAAAATTATTCCATTTCTACCGCTTGCTGTCGCCCGTTACTACCAAAAAGCTCGCCAACCTAACACCTAAATTGTCTGGGTCAGATAATGTACTATGATGTCCGCGGGTGGAATATCAATCCCAACCCATTGTTGAATCAGACTGTCGTCATCACGAATAAGCAAAATAGCTGGTAACTGTTCTGGTAAAATATCATAAAAATCCCGAATGTTTTCCCCATCCCGAGAATTAATCGGAATCAAAAATACCTGGTTATTACATCCTAAATTAATCATCTCTCGTTGTAAGTTCTCAAATTTTTGCAAATCCTGGCTCAGATCACGATGCAATATATATACGGCAGATCCTGTCCTATCTGGAATATTAGTAAAATCTAGCCCCATAGAAAATTTCCTGTTCTGTTATTTGAGTACTCAAGAATTTTAGCATACCGTGTATGTGCTGAATACGAAAATCTAGGATAAGCCTACTTGTTACGAGCGTCTTGTATAGCAACTAATGTCAACTCCGTCCTTTGCCGCGCATAAGTACAAAAATCGCAGTCACCACCCATTGCCGCCCGACCAACCGGTGGCATATCACCCTCCAAGCATTTTTTCATCTCAATTAAGGTCGGCTCTAGCCAATTATCAGTACCAGTATGCGGGAAAACATGTGTCTTGAACTCTAGCGTATCGTTGAAGCCATCTTTGCCAGTATTGACCGTGGCATACACGAAATATCCCGTATTACTCACCTTGTGACCGTTCGCTCTGAGTAACCATTGATACGTCTCCATTTGTCGACGATAACTATCCTGCCAACCTCCAACTGGACCTAGCTCTGTTACGGGTTTATCCTTGGAGGTTGCCTTGTAATCAACCACAATCAATTCCCCACCATTATTGACCCATACATCATCAACCGCCCCAAAAACATGTAAATTGGTTGGCTCATGGACAGTAGCCACGCCGGTAAAGTTATATCGCCACTTGTCTATATCCTGATGTGCGAATGGTTTTGCCTGAATTTTGTACTTTACCTGAAGCGGATGCCGCGTTCCGGCGACTCTGTGCGCGTCAAATTCTTTTTTGAATAATTCATCTATTGCTTTATTGATATTAAATGGCGGACCATTGGGTCGTTTGATCTTGAGCCGAGCATCAAGCCAAAAACAACGTGGACACTGCATAAACAGTTCTATCTTGCTACGTGAAACCTTGAAAATAGTTGTTTGTCCAGGTTCGTAAGGCTTATTTCTTTCTTGCCAATAATTATTTATAGCCATGAGCTACTATTGTACCAGTAATGTACATGCAGCCACGGCAGCAGTTTCAGCTCGTAGTGTAAAGTCGTGCAAATTCAGGTGTTTTAGGTTGTTGTCATTAAAATATTGTTTTTCAGCATCACTCCAACCACCCTCTGGACCAATAAATACTCCTACTGGACCACTCGATATCAAGTCCGAACTGTGCGTTTTTGCTGTGTCTTGCTCTGCAACATATAAATTAACCTTTTTTTGTAATTCTTCAAGCGCGGTTGATATCAATATAGGTTCCCGCACATTAGGTACATCACTCCGTCCACATTGCTCCGTGGCTTCAATAATAATTTTATGAGCTCTTATTTGATCAAAACCGGTTTTTTCGGACCTGTCAGCTAATATTGGGATGAAATGGCTGACACCCAGTTCAGTACACTTTTGTAGCACCCAGTCGTTTTTGTCCTTTTTGAGTAAAGACCATAATAAATAGATATTTTTAGAGGGTAATTTACGTTCAAAATCTGTCACATACAAAAGATGAGCTTCATCAGGTTTAATTTCTGCCAGCCGGTAAAGTCGTTCATGAGTATCATTAAACAAAATGACCTGTTGATTAGGCCTAAATCGTAGTACCCTGTTCCATTGCTTAAGTAGAGGTATGTCATGCAACCAAAAATCATGTTGAAGCTCTGTATCCTGGGTAACGTAAAAGCGATGCAACCTCATGGAGCCACCAATACTGTCTGAACATCAAGAACAGGTATCAGAATAGGAGGTGTAATTCTACCGCCACGGTTAGATGCATTGAATGGACTGATTATCCTGACATCATACATATCTACCATAAAGCTTTGTATGCGTGGATTTTCTATCTTTTCTATAAACGGCAAACCACCAAAATAACCGATAAGAGTCAATTCATCAAATTGATGCTGTAGTAATTGTTCCTCAAACGTTAGTTTTCTGTTAAGAACATATCCACTCAAGGCGTGAATGATTAGTCGTTGTGAATCATGAATTTCCCTTACATCACCAAGCAACGAGAGTGCATCTTGAGTTAATTGTACGGCGTCGTCCTTTGCCGTATCAATTCCCCACTGTAACTCCTGTGCCACATCGATAGAGTTACGTGGAATAAACAGTTCATCCATGTCTATCTCCTTGCTTAAGGGCATTATACTGGACTATCACAAAATGAATAGTTAATTTTATTTTGAACTCTGTAAAATCGCAAGCGATTCTATATGTGGGGTGCGAGGGAAGAAATTAAATACCTCGAAATGGGATAATTTATAGGCATTACCCAATTGAGCCAGGTCTCTTGCCTGCGTTGCTGGATTACAGGATAAATAAATAATTTGCGGTGGCAAAGCTTCCAGTAGCCGATTAATAATTTTGGCGTGCAAACCCGCCCGTGGTGGGTCAAAAATAACTGGTCGAACCGCTACAATGTACTCTAATGCCTGCTCGCTGGATGTCTGGATAACACTGGCTTTTAGTTTACTGTTTTTGGCGTTCAATTGCGCCATTTTGGCAGTTGCGGAGTCTAGCTCTATGAGATTAACGGTTTTTTTGGCAAGGCTGATACCAATTGCGCCAACACCGGCGTACATATCAACCAAATCTTGAGATATGAACAATTCTTTCATGCGTTTCAGTGCAAGCTCAAAAACCGGTACGTTGACCTGAAAAAATGAATCACTATCATAGACAAAATGCTTATCCAAAAGCCTATCTGTTAGATACGGTTCTCCAAGTTCATACAATAAATTGGTTGGAACGGATGCCGGACTTTTTGGATTAGAAAAGTATACCCTTAAGCCCTGGACTCCCGTAGGTAATTCCAGCCTGGGCAGGTCTGTTTTCTTGACAAAGAGACTCACCATTGTCCTGCCATTTTGCGAGCAACGAACAATTAATGTTTTCAAATCTCCGGCTCGTACATCGCTGTTATTGAGCTCCTCGAGCACCAACTGAGCAGTTTTATCCAGTGCTGGCATGGACAGCGCACTGCCTTGCACAATTTGTTTTTGGTGACTCCCACGATTGTACAATGCCAGATGTAAGCCATCACTATCCCCCCAAAACGAATACTCCATTTTATTGCGATACCCATAAATTGTCTCGTCATGCGTGACTTCAAAATCTGGCAACAACATACCCGCCTGTTGGAAAAGTTCTAGGGTTATTGCTTTCTTCCAATAATTCTCGGTTGTAAAATCCATGATTTGCCACGGTGAAGTTGACAAATAATTTTGCTCTTTTGGTTTTATTCTTTCGGGAGCAGGCTGAATTATTTCCTCGCAAATGCCTTCGGCATAATCTTTCTTTTTGCGCGTCAAACGAACGCTAATGAGCTCCCCTGGTAACACCCCCCATACGAATACCTTACGCCCGTCATCCAGTACCCCAAGTCCTTGTCCACCATGAACAAGCTTTTCGATTTTTACTGTTTCGGGCATTTATTTCTTGTATAAACCAACAATCAATATCACCGCAAAAACAACTTTGGCACAAATACCAAGCTGTATATATTTTCTTTCTGTTTGCTCATATGTTTGTAGCCCTTTGGCACCCCGCTTTTGATTCTTAGCATATCCCAAGAAGACTACTATGGTAGCGGCATACAAGGCATAGACATACCATGGGCTACGCACCAACCCATATACGACGGTTCCATAGGCATATACCGCAATAATTATTAGTGGTACCAAGCCTGTCAATGTACTGAGCCAATGGTCAGATTTTGTAGACTTACTGGTGCCCGCATTGCGCCGTTCAGCCAGCCAGCCAAGCATACTCGTAATAATTACCAGAATCCCCGTAACCTTCAATGTAACTAAGTCTTGTACTCCGCTAATCAGCGCGACAATCGACATCATCAACGCGCCAACAACCGCCGTGTCAATCCAGCGCCATAGCATGATTTTGTTGGCTAACGCCGTCTCGTAGCTCTTGCGATTACGCGTTGCTGCCAATAGCGGGACTATCACCGAAATTAACAAAACGGCAACTACCGCCCATCGGAGCTCAATATCATATATAACATGAATAGCCGGCACAAATACTGTATTGGTCGTACTTGCCAGTTGATCTTTGGTGAGCATGCTGGTAAATATCTGATAAGACGTATTGTCCATAAAAAATCCAGCCGCACCGGCTAAGAGCAAAGCGACCACCCCGCTAAAAATATTGAGCCGCCGTAGCTGTTCTACAACCGTGTATTTTGTATGCGGTTTTTTTGTAAATCTCTGTTTAATTGCGCTTGTTGAAGCTGATTGTTTGATTGATTTAGTTGATTTAGATTTGTTAGTTGATGATTTTTTTGAAGTTTTAGTTTTTGCCTTGGTTGATTTCTTAGTTGTAGCCATGTCAAGAGTATATCAAATCATGTAACATGTACCAATTAACATGTGGCAGAGACGACCGCACTTAGCATGTAGCAGGGCTGGCTTCATCTGCTAAATGATACATGTTACATCTCTGTTCATTGTTACATGAAACGTGCTACATGCATTGTGCTACATGTCTTCGTAGGGTACGTGGCACATGCCACGACCAGTGCGTTCAGTGTATTTTTGATGGTAATCTTCGGCTTTATAAAACTCCGTAACTTGAATTATTTCTGTTACGATAGGCTTTTCAGAACTCTTTTGCGTCGTCGTTTTAATTGTTTCGGCAATTTGTTTCTGCTCGTCATCAAAATAAAAGATCGCCGAACGATAGCTATCACCTACATCTGGACCTTGCCTATTTAATTGTGTAGGGTCGTGCATCCGAAAAAATTGCTTTACAAGTGTTTCATAGCTGACTTTACTTGGGTCAAACTCTATCTCTACCACCTCGGCATGCCCAGTAGTATGCGTGCAAACTTCTTCGTAGGTTGGATTTTGGGTTTTGCCGCCACTGTAGCCCACCGTAGTCTTAATCACCCCCGGCACTTGGTCAAAATAAAACTGCACTCCCCAGAAACACCCCGCCCCAAACATCACCTTATTTATCATAATAATACCAGGAAGTCTTCCGATAATAAGATAATTATATCATGTACGAACAGTCTAATCTCGAGCCGGCACTTCAGACCGAGTAGGCCATATTTGGTACTGTCAGATATGGGGTGTAAATAGTGTCCAGGCAACGGCGAAGAGCCAGGCGCACGATACTAAGAAGCATCGATTCATAATCCAGATCCATGTTGAGCATACACGCCTTGGGAAAATTGCCATAGCCTTTGAGCAAACTGGGTATAAGGTTGGCCTCAAGAAAATACGGAGTCCCGAGCTTGTCCATTCTAATATCTATACGTCCGTAATCACGCGCGCCCAAAGCATGAAAAACATCGATTGCCAGTGTCGAAATCCGGTGTTTGATATCTTCATCAGTAACTTCCAAGAAACGCTCCGTATCGGCGGATTTTATCCGCGCGCTCAAAATGCGCGCCCCATATTCATCCTGGGGAGCGATCAATTCCAGTGGCATGACTGAATATTCCGCTGAATATTCTTGTTTTAAAATCGCCACGCTAAACTCACGGCCATCCAAATACTTTTCTACCAATGAATCCGATCGGAACTTTTTAGCAATCGACGCAACTTTGGCATCGAGTTCAAAAGACGTATTAACCACCGATTTACTATCAATGCCCGCACCGCCACCTCGGTTGG
>CAYGIR010000021.1:5518-13417 GCA_964349985.1 uncultured Candidatus Saccharibacteria bacterium | reverse complement strand
TCGGATTGAAAGCTCTCGCTCGCTCAGGTGCACTCTGGCATCAATGGCTAAGTGCAATGAGTGTATTAATTAAGCTGTCTTAGGGATAGTTAGGCTATAATGGTGACAAAACGCACAGGTATTTATCACATGAAGATTCAGATTATTTCACTTTTCCCGGAGATGTTTCCAAAGGTTTTGGAGACTAGTATGCTTTGGAAGGCCAAGGACAAGGGGATTGTTGAGTATTCTTATATTAACCTGCGGGATTATGGGTTGGGACCGCGCAAAACCGTAGACGATACACCTTACGGTGGTGGTGATGGCATGTTGCTTATGATTGAGCCATTGGTATCCGCGATTGAGGCGGCCAAAAAAATTGACCCCAAGGCAACGGTTATTTTGCCTACGCCAAGGGGCAAGTTATACAAACAATCGGAGGCTAAGCGGCTAGCCAAGGAAGCCAAGGGGTTGATTATAGTCTGCGGCCGCTACGAGGGTTATGACGAAAGAATTACTGGTTGGATTGACCAGCAATATTGCATAGGCAACTATGTACTAACTGGTGGCGAGCTGCCGGCGATGATAATAATCGATAGCGTAGTTAGGCTCCTGTCTGGAGTCTTGGGCGGGGAGAAATCCGCCGAAATCGAATCATTCCAATCGGATGATAAGACTGTAGAATTTCCTCAATATACTCGTCCGGAAGTTTTTCGGGGTGATAAGGTGCCTAAAGTCCTTTTGAGTGGCAATCATGCCGAGATTAACAGATGGCGACATAATAATCAGTTGCCAAAGTCATGAGTCAAGAATCCTTACCGGATGGTGTTGTATCTTTGGAGGATTTTAGGAATCGCACATTAAACTCGGTAGCATCCGACGAAGTATCAAATTCCTTCGGTGGCTATGACAAGGTCGATTACCGAACATGGCTAGTGGTTAATCGGATGTTGACATCGTTGAATGGTGCGACATTGCCAGATACTCTTGTCGTCTATCAGCGGACAGTAAAAAAGCCGGATGTTAAGGTAATATCAAGCACAGGCAAAAATAATTGGTGGGGCTATCTGGTTGACGCGAACTCTGATGATCAAGAAGCATTAACTATTGATCTTGAAATATTAGAAGTAGATGGTGGGGAACGTTTAAGAGAGCCGATTGAACGTCTGTACATTGCATCACTGATAGGACAGCATGTTTTGAGGCGAGACAATCGTATTTTGGATGTACAGAGGACGAACACGCTCACGATTGGTAGAGAAACTATCAACTGCGAGCCTGAACGTGGGCGGGTTATAACTGAGTGGCGCACAGCAGCCGGACTGGGGCTGATTGCTTTAAGCAAGGACAGATCATTACGTACCAATATACGCGAATATTTATCGGAAACATTAGAAAATCGCTTAAAACATGCGCGCAGTCTTGGAGTATATAGCGATTTTTTCAATACCAACATCGAAGATAGTGCAATCGATGATTGGTTGGTAGGCGTATGTAAACCTTTCGAACAATCGGAGATTGTGCAGGTTCTGCACAATACTAACCTACGTGGTCTATAATATTGTATGTCATATTAAGTAAGGAGATATATGTTCAGAATCAAACCGGTTTACGCGCATTGTGATTTGCCTTGTGGGATTTATGATCCGGCACAGGCTCGGATTGAGGCGCAGAGTGTATTGGCAATTCAGGAAAAATACGAAGGGTTGGATGCAGATAATAAAACGCGTGCTTTGTTTATCAAAGAACAGCGCGCCGAACTTGTCAAACATCATTTGTGGGTCTTATGGACTGATTATTTTAAGCCAGAACACCTGGAAAAATATCCGGCTTTACATGACAAATTCTGGCAAGCTACTAAACAAGCTGGTGAGTGTAAGCATCATTCTGAGCCGGCTGTAGGGCAAAGACTAATAGACATGATAGACGAAATTGCCAAGATATTTTGGGAGACCAAAAAAGTTTGAAGCTACTACAACTTCGCCGCGTAATTGGACATAGTATGGTGCCAGTCCTGCCGCCCGGAATATTGGTTGTGGTGGCTATGGTAAACAAAAAAAAGCTTAAACCTGGTCATGTTGTCATGATAATCCATGATGGCAAAGAGAAGATAAAGCGGATTGATAAAATCGAAGACCAAAAAATATTTGTCTTGGGGGATCACTCGGAAACCAGCACTGATAGTCGACATTTTGGTTGGTTGAATATTGACACAGTTCAAGCGCGGATTATCTGGCCCCGTGTGGGGATGAAAAACGTATAACGAGACGAGGTTTTTTTGAAGCCAACCGTTAGGTGCTTCGTTTCGCGCATATAGGACAGGATTCTTCGTTGTCTTTTCCGGCAATCCACCGATGCGTGGCTCTCCACCATGGTTGATAATCATGGTAAGCAATTAGATCCACAAACGAATGTAACAGCCATCCCAGTTTGCCATAAATTCGTACTTTGCCCCACAACACTGCCGCCCAGTGGTTACCAGCAGGAAAGACATAGATTGGTTTTCTGGCGTGGTATGGATTTGGGTCTTGATGGCTGGCTAGTCGTTTTAGATTAGTGGCAACAAATTTGCCATCGTGTAATGCCGTTTGTGCCATACCACTATAGGGTGTATCGGCGTTATCGCCTATGACATATATCCCTGGTTCGCTTTGCAAGAACTGATCAACTCGAACTTTGGTATTTTTTGCCAATTGGAAGCCCTGATCGGTAAAAAACGCGTTATTGGTAACCCCCGCTGTCCAGATAACCGTATGACTGCGAATGGGTTTATTGTTGATCATCAACGCGTCCGCGGTTTGGGCCTGTACCGTCGTTGACAGGTATAGTTTTACGCCTAGCTTGCGCAGATGTTTTGCGAGTCGCCTGGATACGTCCTTGGGCATACGTGGTACTAGGCGTGGAGCGGCTTCGATTAAATCTACGTGAATACTCGGTCGGCGTATGCCATGTTGTTTGGCTATCCGGCGCAGGTATGGGGGCAACTCACCAGCCAGCTCAATACCTGTCGGGCCACCACCGACGACAATGTAATTGAGGTCGGGTTTATGATTGTCGATTAACTGTTGATGCAAATAGTTCTTGAGTTCTGTTGCATCGGCATTGGTTTTTATACCAAACGATAGTTCCTGCAAACCTTTTATCCCAAAATAATTAGTTTGTACTCCTATTGCCAATACCAAAGCTTCATAACCTACATGATGATTTACTTTGGTTTTAACGGTTCGGGTATTTCGGTCCAAACCAACGACACGATCGTTTATGAGATGAACACGCTTGCCGGCAAACAGTTCGTCCAGGGGAATAGACGAGGCTATACGTTTCCTGCCAGTAGCTGTTCTGTACAGGGACGGGTAGTAGCGAAAGTTCGTGTGATCGGCAATCAGTGTGACATGAAAACGGCGATCATCGGCCAAATCCAGTGCCATCTTGATCCCACCAAATCCTCCACCGACAATTACGACTCTATGTTTGCGCATATTATATGTTGTTTATTGTTCCTATAATAGTTTGATTATAGCATAACTGGTTAACTTTATATGTTAAGCTATACCAGTATGGACGAACTGAAAAGGCGACTGCAAAAACTTGGTTATAAGGGACAGATTGATACTACAATAGCAACTCGTGATTTTTATAGTCATGATGCGAGCATGTTTGAACTTATGCCAGAAGCGGTCGTATACCCCCAGGATAGCGACGACGTCAAAACACTTGTACGCTACGTCAGTGAGACCAAAAAAACCGAAAAACGTCACATATCTCTGACGGCGCGCTCAGCTGGGACTGACATGACCGGTGGATCAATTAACCAATCAATCTTAATGGACATGACGAGACATTTTAACAAGATATTTGAGGTTGATCATGCCCATGGTCACGCCCAGCCCGGTGTGTATTACCGCGATTTTGAAAAAGAAACACTCATGCACGACGCGTTGATGCCTAGTTATCCTGCCAGCCGTGATTTGTGTACGATTGGTGGTATGGTTGCCAACAACTCGGGCGGTGAAAAATCTCTGCAGTATGGCAAAGTCGAAAAATTTGTCACCGAACTCAAAGTCGTTTTTGCCGATGGCAATGAATACACTGTGCGACCGCTCAACAAGGCAGAACTAACTCAAAAAATGGCACAAAAAGATTACGAAGGTAATATTTATAAACAAGTATATGATCTGATAGAGGCTAATTATGACAAAATAAAAGACGCTCAACCAAAAGTTAGCAAGGATTCCACGGCCTACCATGTCTGGAATGTTTGGGACCGTGAAACTGGTATTTTTGATTTGAATCAGTTGATCATTGGGTCGCAGGGTACGCTCGGCATCATTACCGATATTACATTCAGGCTGGTAAAAGCTCCCAAGCACTCCGGCACGCTGGTGGTTTTTTTGCGTGACATTTCTCAGTTGGGCAATATTATTAATCTTGTTTTGAAGCGTAAGCCTGCTACTTTCGAAGGCTTCGATAATTACACGCTAATGCTCAGTTTCAAGTTATTTTATTATTTCCATCAAACCCTTGGCTGGTGGGGTATGATCAAACTCGGGATACAGTTAATACCTGATGCCTTAATTCTTTTTAAGGGCATACCAAAGATGGTGTTATTGATTGAATTCAATGGCGAAAATCCTGAAGATACTGTCGCAAAGGTGCATCAAATGCGTGTTGATCTGAAGCCATTTGACAGTAAGGAATCTTATGAAGAGGACGGTACAGAGGCAAAAGCTAGAAAATTCTGGATTATGCGTCGTGAAAGCTTTAATTTGTTACGTAAAAAAGTACACGATAAACACACCGCTCCGTTCATAGATGATCTGGTCGTACCGCCAGAGCATCTCCAGTCTTTCTTGCCGGAACTTCGCAAGATTATTAATGATTACAAACTGTTGGCGACTGTGGCGGGTCATATGGGTGATGGAAACTTTCATGTTATACCTCTTATGAAAATAGAAGAAAAACTCGAACGACTCAAACTATTACCAGTTATGCAAGAGGTCAATGCTTTGGTTCTGAAATATGGCGGTTCATTGAGCGGGGAGCACAACGATGGCATGAGCCGTGGTCCGTGGTTACATCAGATGTATTCACGGGATATGATGCATATCTTCAAAAACGTCAAATCAATATTTGATCCGGATAATATATTTAATCCAGATAAAAAAACCGATGCGCACTGGGAGTTTAGCATGGTCCACCTACGCCAACACTTCTAGCTCACCCCCATGAAGGGATTGTGCTAGAAGCGTATATGGTTATAACCCTAGGTCTGATTCGCTGTTTTTGAAGCGTACCAAGACGGACAATACGGCAGCCAAGACAAAGAAAACACCACAGTATAATCCTACTTCTATATAGAGTTCTGCCTTGTAGCCTTCGTTAAAAAAATCATAAAAATATTTGACCGCCGCCATCGCATAAGTGGCGGCAGATAATGTCGCAGTCAAAAACAATGCCGAACGACTCAGGAGTATGGCTGAGGTCGCTATAGGAATAGCAAATAGCATAACGGCTCTACTCGCCATACCGCGTTGCGTATATATGCTAAACGTCGCCAGAGCGATGTCCAGGGTGATTAATATCGAAATTAGGATACGATAGTAGCTACTGCTTTTGACGTTATTGCGAGCCAAATACCAGATAATACTTACACCCGTAAGCAGTAGTATAGTCATCATCCAACGCTCAAAAACAAGTTTCGGTGTAATGAGATGGGTTGCGTCAGAAGCAATAATATATGCTACAAAAATACCCACTATTACAAAATGTATCCGACACAGACGAATAAGTCCCGTTTGTAGCCAATCTACAAACATAATTTTTTTGGTCGGGTTCTTTTTAGATATCACCTGAGTAGTCAACCATGACGCTTATGTTCCTGTCAACAGCAGGTTTATTCTGGTGCATCGGGGAGGCGTTTGCGAGCAACAGCAATACCAAAAGATACGACACCAAGGTACGCTAATCCCGTCGTACAGGCGTGCATTAGATTGCTATGAGTGCTAATTACGAGAAATGTTCCCGTAATCAATGTAGAACCAATCAGCATATAGGCCACCCTAAATCGAGACAGTACTGGAAAAATAAAAAGGTAGGTTGTATAAACAATACTGGATAAGGCTATTAAGACATGAATAAGTAAAATCATATAGGTATTACGCGTTTGGCACATTTCGAATTTTTTCTCTCTGTTGCTCGACACTGTATGTTAAATACAGCTTTCTCCGCTCCTCGATCAAAAATCCAAATCGCACTCAAACGCGTAATACCTAGCATATTTGTTAGTTTACCATACTTACGGTAGAAAATTATTTATAGAAATCATCAGGCTAAACACCATCAGTGTAACCAGTGAAAAGCCAAAAACCTGACGTGCCCATGCCGAGCTATCCTTGATACGAAAGCCTTCGATCGTTCGTTTTAGCCACAACAAGCAAGTAATTGTCATTATTATTAAATAAGAGTAGCCAGTATAACCAAATAGCGTAAGTGATAGGCATGAAACCGTAAAAGCTAATATGTACCAAACCATCTGGATTTGGGTATGATGTAGGCCTTTTTTTATTGGCAGGACGGGTATTGCAGCCGAAGCGTATTCTTTGCTACGGAAGATGGCGATGGCGTAAAAATGTGGCATTTGCCAGCAGACTAAAATCAAAAACAACAAACCAGCACCTAGGTCGAAATTATTAGTAACTGCCAGGTATCCTACTACTGGCGGTACGGCGCCGGAAATACTTCCAACAACCGTGCCCCACACGGATTTACGTTTGGCAATGCCATATAGGACTACGTAGGCAAACAAGCCAAAAATGGCAATTAGAGTCGTCAAATCATTCGTGTAGTTAATAAGTAGAAAAATACCTGCAACTCCCAAGGTAATAGCGTAGACAAACGCATTTCTTTCGGATATTAAACCAATTGCCAGTGCTCGGTTTTTTGTACGTGCCATCTTTTTATCAATGTCGCGGTCAATATAATTATTTAAGACACAGCCAGACGCAATTACTAAAGATAAGCCAACTATAGTGGCAAGAAATAAGCCTAATCTGGGGTGGCCCTGTGACGCCAGCAGAAAACCAGCTATAGCCGTAACGGCATTTCCGTAAATAATGCCCGGCTTGGTAAGTTGATAGTAATCTTTGAATTTCTTTATCATCACGGGTTTACCGTAAAGTCGCCGGCTACCGTGGCCTGTAAATGATCGTGAAACTTAAACCTACCCGACTCGGAGAGCATTATTGACTTAGTCCGGCCCTTCTTGACTGTTAATTCATTCTCTCCAGCATACACACCATGCTTAGGGTGCGTTCCGAAAGTAATGGCTCGTACTTTATCGTCCTCGTTGATAAACGTCAGACTGTCGCACCTCTGAGCAATAGTATGCAGGGGACTCGCTTGGCCGTCTTTGATTGTAATCTTGTGATTGGCATTTTGCCCCTGGCACGCGCCGGTCTTCTCACCGCCTACCGCGTAGATACCCTCATCGTTTACAAGTTTTTTTGTCTGATCTGACGGTGCCATATTGTAGTGAAGGTTATTTATAATCATTATGGAACCACCGACTACAACCAAAATAATTCCAACAGTCGATACTAAAAAGTACAAGTTCCAGTTTGGTTGCGGGCCGCGTCCCAAGTGCAAAAAGAATGTCAGCTGAACAATCATTTGCATTACCGCAAAAGCTAATATAGTTGCCAGCAGCAAATTGCCTGAAACGGTTCGGTTTACCACCATATAGTAAGGTATAAATGTGAATACTAGAGACAATACAAAGCCAATTACGTAAGACCTCATTGTCCCGTGCTCTCTCTTAGGCTCACTCATCCCGTTAGACCTCCAAATGACTTACGGAAATCAGTTGACGCTTGAAGCATGCACTCGTGTTCAACCGTTTTACGATGGCTGGAAGTAAAGTGG
>CAYGIR010000021.1:1803-5418 GCA_964349985.1 uncultured Candidatus Saccharibacteria bacterium | reverse complement strand
TCATACGAATGCCCTTAAGTACACGATAGTGAAGATGAAGATCCATACGATATCCAAAAAGTGCCAAAACAGACTCAGCATGGCCAACTTCCGTATTATGTGAGAGTTAAGGCCTCGCTTGATGATAAATATCAGAGTGATTAACATCCACAACAGTCCAGAGATGATGTGTAGGCCGTGTGTTCCCACTAGTACAAAGAACGAGGACAGGAAGGCGTTGCTTTGCATGGTGTAACCTTCATGAATTAACTCGGCAAATTCTTTGAACTCCAAACTTAGGAATGCTAGGCCAAGTATGAAAGTAATACCAAACCAAAATAGTACCAGATTTTTATTGCGCTTGCGTGCCGCGATCATGCCAATTCCGCAAGTAAGACTACTGGTAAGAAGAATTAGGGTTTCGGTCAATACCAGTGGCAGGCTGAAGAGCTCACGCCCTGACTCTCCGCCGAGTGTTTTGCCTTGCAAAACCGCGTACACCGCGAATAGAACCGCAAACATCAACAGGTCTGTCATCAGATAAACCCAGAAACCGAACATTATTCTATCGTTGGCTTCGGCTTCGTGGTGGTTCACCATTTGCGCCACCTCTTGTTCCGTATTACGTCTAACAGAAATACAAACACAAACTTAATAAGTTCCCATAGACTCATGTCTTCTTCTGTATCAGCATCCTTATCAGAGTTCTCCGCCGTCATTTTCTCTATCCGGGTTTCCTCCAGTTTTTGCACCTCGGCAGCTGTGATGGTGTACTCAATGTCTTCCTTGAACGTACGAATAACAAACACAACAATAATGCCTATTATTGACACTACAGCCAGCCAAGTAATCTCCCAGACAAAAGCAAAGCCGGCCAGGAAGGCAAAAGCCGAAATATATATACCGGCTGCTATATTCTTGGGGATAAGAATATCTTCATAAGCAGGTTTTGACAGGCCGCGGTGCTTCATTTCCCAAAATGCATCGCGGGTTGTTACGTGCGGAATAACGGTGAAATTGTAAAACTGTGGCGGTGATGACGTAGCCCATTCTAGAGATCGTCCATTCCAGGGGTCGCCGGTCGTATCACGTAAGCGTTTTTTTTGAATGACACTAGCCAAAATCTGAGCAAGTTGCAAAGCTAAACCAATGGCAATGATAATTCCACCAATCAGCATAAGTACAAACAATGGTTGCCATCCAGTGGAAGAATCATAACTATTGAGTCTCCTAGTGGCTCCCATAAGCCCCAGCACGTACATCGGTATGAAGGACATGCAAAATCCAATTATCCAACACCAAAACGCGTTTCTGCCAATCCGCTCGTTTAGTTTAAGGCCGGTGATCTTTGGGAACCAGTACGATAGCCCGCAGAAGATCCCAAATAGTACTCCACCTATGACCATTGAATGGAAATGGGCTACAAGGAACAAGCTATTGTGGAGCTGGAAATCAGCCGGTGGCACGGCTAACAGTACGCCAGCTATGCCACCAATTGCAAAAATGGCGATGAACCCCAAGAACCACAACATAGGGGTATCAAACCGAATGAGACCTTTATGCATCGTAGCTATCCAAGTAAATACCAATACGGCCGTCGGTATCGCAATTAACATCGTCATTAACCCAAAGAATGAATTTACGTTGGCACTCGCGCCCATTGTAAAGAAGTGGTGCAACCACACAGAAAGTGCCACTGCCGAGACGCCAATCATACCCAGTACGTTCGATGTGTAGCTGGCTATTGGTTTTCGGCTAAACGTTGTAACTACTTCTGAGAATACACCAAAAGCTGGCAACATCAGGATGTACACCTCAGGGTGCCCCCACATCCAGATAAGGTTGGTGTACATCATGGGATCACCCCCGCCGGTTGTGGTGAAGAAGTTTGTCCCCAAATACCGGTCGAAAAACACCAAGAAGAGTGTCGCGGTAAGTAGTGGGAATACAGTTACTGCCATAATCATGCTACAGAGTGACCCCCAGGTGAATAGTGGCATTTTCCATAGCGTCATACCTTTTGCGCGCATCTTAAGGATTGTCATAATAAAGTTAATAGCACCAAGCGTCGTCCCGATGCCAGAAATCTGCAGACTCCATATCCAGTAATCTACGCCCACACCCGGGCTAAACTGCGTGCCTGACAGCGGAGCAACCGCCAGCCAACCTGTGGCTGCATATTCCCCACCGAAGAGGAAGAACATATTAACCATTAGTACCCCAGCCACATAAAGCCAGAATCCTAGGGTGTTCAAAAAAGGCGAAGCCAAATCGCGTGCGCCAATCTGTAGAGGCACGATGTAGTTTATAAGGCCAAAAATAAAGGCCATTGCTACAAAGAAGACCATGATATTGCCGTGGGCTGTAAAAATTTGTTGAAAGTGATCAGCCGATAGATAGCCGTTCACAGCCTCCCCTGTCAGGGCGGGCATATTGCTCGAACCGAGAGCCTGTTGCAACCAAAGCATTATGGCGTCTAAGCCACCACGAAGGAGCATAAACCCTCCCACGAGGAAGTACATGATTCCAATCTTCTTCGGGTCAACTGAGGTCAGCCATTCGTTCCAAAGCCATTTCCACCGCTTCATGCGGGTAATCACTATGGCGGCAAATACAGTCAGACCAATTAAGGCTACTGACCCGCCGATGGTAAACCATACGTGAGGCAGTGCACTCCAGTCCAGTTTTCCTAGGAGAAGTTCTTTCATTCGTGCCCTCCGTTTTTGTGAGACCCATTGTATTTCAGAAGCAAGTTATCGAATAGGTCTGGTTCGGCTTTGGAGTAAAGTGTGGCTGGGTTATTTTCGCTAGGACTAAGTAGTTTTTTATATTCCGTAGCGTCAAGGGTATCTGAAGAAAGTTTTATATTTCGCACCCATTGTTCAAAATCTGCTTTTGAACTCGCGCGCGCAATGAACTTCATATCGGCAAAACCAGCACCGGTTATTTCGGCTGAGCGGCCTGGGTAATCTCCTGGCTCCTCAGCCATGAGATTCAATCGGTTCACATGCCCAGTCATCGCGTATAGCTGGCCACCTAGGTGTGGGATCCAGAACGAACTCATCGGTGACTCATCGGCCGTTAGCTCAAATTGCACCGGAGTGCCAACGGGAACTTGAACAAAATTAACGGTTGCGATGTTCTGCTCGGGGTAGATGAAGATCCATTTCCAGCGCATGGCAATCACCTGGATGTTGAGAGGCTTGATATCCGAGACGATTGATCGGCTAGGTTCAAGTTTTTGTGTTGCAGGCAACATGCCTAATGCCAGTACTAGAATAAATACGCTTGGAATAGCCCACATGCTAAAAACAAAGAATTTGCCATGACGAACACTAGGATTATACGGGGCTTTTTCATTAGATTCTCTGTATTTCCAGGCAAAAAAGTATAAGAGTATTAAGGTTGGGACAGCAACCCCCAACAATAGAGCTGCCGAAAATATCATTAGGTTAAGTTGCGCTTCAGCTATAGGGCCCTTAGGGTTAAGTAGCGCAACATCTGTGCCGCGCAATAGTATAGTAATAGTCAACCCTAGACCAATCAATCCTAAAACTATAAACCCTACAGGGTTGTTATGCCCAACCTTATTTTTGTGTTTTGTCACCAACTTAACTCCACAACCATAACATTAAC
>CAYGIR010000021.1:0-1703 GCA_964349985.1 uncultured Candidatus Saccharibacteria bacterium | reverse complement strand
CCACAACCATAACATTAACTATAACATTAGACATCGTAAAATATCCTCCAAAATGCGATTTTGTCGTAACTTTCGCTAATTCCAGTGTAGCAGTCCCTGTTATCTTTATGGTTTGAACTGGGCTGGTGTCATCATTTCGGGTGAGATTTTACGGTTGCGCGGTTTGTGTATGATTTAGTGTATAATAACGATGTTAACCTAAAAATAAATAATGTTAATCATCGGATGAAAAAGAAAAAAAGTACTAAAAAGCTATCCCAAACCCTATTTGTGCACAAAAAACACACTGGTAAAAGGCTGGCTAAGAAACATACTTCATACGCAATGCTGGTGTTTATTGTTCTGTGTGCTGGAGCGGTCTTGTTTAGTGCGACCTTGCAGGTACGAGCGGCAGAGGTGGCAGTTAACGGGCGCGTCCCCGGAGACCCGCCGACCGAACCAGCCGTTATCACTACCCCTGTTACCGGAACTACGTTTACTGATATTCCCATCTCAGTTGAGGGGACCTGTCCTCCCCTAACCATTGTCAGGTTGTACCGCAATGATTTTTTTGCTGGCTCGGCACTCTGTGGCGTGGATAATAAATTTAGCTTGAATATCGATCTTTTCCCTGGCGCTAATGAGCTAAAGGCGAGAGTTTTCAATTACGGAGAAACCGAAGGTCCAGTGTCTGAATTTGTGTTAGCGTATTATAATTCGTCAACTACTAGCCCTCCCCCTACAGCACCGATCGTACCAAGCGATTCTAGTCCTTACACTGGTCTGTTATTGAAAACCGAGACTGCCTATAAAGGATACAAACTTGGCGACACCGTACACTGGAAATTGGAAATTACCGGCGGTTCGCCACCGTATGCCATCAGTGTTGATTGGGGCGATGGTAAATCATCACTCCTGAGCCGCGACGTGCCAGGTTTATTTGAAATTACTCATGTTTATGAAAAAACCGGTGGATATAAGGGTGGCTACCCGATTGTGCTTAAGTCATCAGATATCAACGGTCTCCAGGCGTATCTGCAACTGGTGGTTATAGTTACCAATCCGGCGGCAAAGGCAAGTGTTACTCCGGGGGCAGGCACGACACACATACCGTTTTCCAGCGCAATGCGAAATGCCTGGTCACTCTACGGGATAGCGTTGTTGATGACAGTTAGTTTCTGGTTGGGAGAACGGCGAGGCTTTTCGATGTTTAGTAATCGACGGAGTAATAAAAAACTGCGTACCCGTCAAATTTAACAACCTTTTGCACGCGTGTTAAAGTGTTTGTATGACATGGGCAACTTTGAAGGCGTTGGCTCGGAATAAACTTCTTGGATCGTGGCGATTTAGGTTCGGCGTTGGTATTGTTTTTCTAAGTATTCTCTTTATATATGGATACCGTATTACGCAGAGTCCGGCGATTGGACGTGTTGCTGGGCAAACGACGGTCGCTCCAGTTGAAACTCCAAAAGCACCAGAGTTGATTCATGCCAAGGGTCAATACATTAGTTTTGATTATCCTAGCGATTACAAGGTGACAGATTCGGCATTAATCAAAGCTCCGATTATGGAAACGCATAGTCTGATATCCTATGAGCCTGGCAAAGAGTCTAGTCGTATTAATTTGATACTCAAAAGCTCGGCAGACGGCACGGTTGCCACAGAAGATTCTGCCTATGTTTTTCGCAAAAACCAGACCGATCAGTACATCGCGAGCACCGAAA
>CAYGIR010000020.1:0-13445 GCA_964349985.1 uncultured Candidatus Saccharibacteria bacterium | reverse complement strand
TGCGACAGGTCGAGCTAAGAGCTAGGGATTTTGCGTAAACCCATTTTATTAACGCTTGTGCTTGCTTATTAATTACGCAACCTCTAACATGACGGCAATGACAATGAACTCAATTATAATCGCACTCACACACAACGTAATCTCTCAATTCACATGAATTCCGCAACCTCTCATCACGCTTTGGGAGTAGGGTTGGAAGTATTCGCCAACACACTAACTGGAACTCGCGCGCTGGGTGGCATAGCCCTGAACCGTTATATAGAGTCAACGCCTGACTATGAATCATGGAGAACATGTATAGCATTTGTTTTGCTCGCAATAACGGACGGGGATGGTTACTTCGCTCGCCGCGGTAGGGAGTTCCAAGAAAAAAACGAATCTGAACGACGTCCCTGGAATTCGTATGGCGATCATATCGCGGATAAAATACTAGTAGATGGCACAATGTTAGCGATCGCTCATAGAGAAGAGCTAAATGGAAACAAATTTTACGCTCGCATGACTAAATTAGCCACGAATACGACTATGGCTCGCGATACGGTAACGACCATGGATCGCATCATGGCCGACTTTCAAAATATTGATACTAGAGCTCAAAAAGAAGGCAAAGCTAAGGCACTGAAGCAATACGGTATTATCGCATTAGCCTTAAGCCCGATAGCAAAAAATCAATCAGCAAAAATTCTGCTAGGCACTGGATTTCTATATGCAGCTAAAGAATCGATTACTAGTGGCATATCTCTGCATAAACATCTTAACAAACGGCGCAAACTACGCAAACAGGCTAGCTCAAAGATTCGTTAGAAGTTTTCTGGCTTGTACCATTCTGGGGCTTTTTTGAGTAATTCATCAATATCTTGCGCACCAAGTAATCCAGCTTGCGCACCGGTGTGCTGTACTACGTTCATAGAATTTATAGGTGCCCATTGTAATGCGCCTTCGATGGTATTCCCTTGAATTAACGCCGCCACAAATGTACTGGCAAACGCATCTCCAGCACCGGTCCTCTCAAATGGTGGAGCCGGGTCAGGATAAGGTGGCATCTTGAGCCGAATCGTACCATCTGACGCGTATGCTCCAGACGGACCGTCTGTAATGACTATCGTTTTTGGCCCCAGACCATGCAACCGATTCATCAAATCATGGATATCACCATAATCACCCCCAGAAACCTGCACGGCTTCCTCACGGTTCAAAATCAAGACCTCGGTACGGTTATATAATTCACCCAACCGTTCAATGCCAGCCTCTATCTGAAACGTTCCTGGTTGGAAAGCAAGTTTGACATCCGGATTTTGCGTCAACCACTCGACGACGAGATCGTGATATTTATCCAGGGCATTTTTGCTGATTGAGCTAAAATATACCCACTTAGGGATATCGATATCCCTAAAGCGTGGCCAATGATAATCATATTCTTCATGCTTAATTAATATCGTCCGTTCCTCTTTATACCAAAGTACGTAATGATAATTGCTTAATTTATTAGGATTTACAATTACAAACCGGCTATCCACGCCTTTATCATGCAATGCTCGCAATATATCCCGTCCATGCGAGTCACCACCAACGTTAGAAATCAAACCGCTCGTAAGCCCAAGGCGAGCAAAACTAACCGCCGCATTGGAGGCATTTCCAACAGCTTCGATTACTTCCGCATGATCAAATGGAACTTTTTTCCCAAAAGGCATAGCCAGCCACTGACCCTGCTCGTTTTCATAAGTTTGAGCGCGATCATCAAGTAACTTGATAAAAGCATCCGTCACCACATCACCGATACTCAGCACATCTATCTGACCCATTGTCCCACCTCACTTTTCATACTTATGTTTAGTTTACCACAGCTTTGTTAGCTGCATTGAACATATCTATTTTTTCTTCTACGACCAGTTGGACCGCATCAATTACTTGATCCATTAATTTAACCACCGCGTATTCTGTCGGATTATCTGTCAATACTTTTACTAAGGTATTTCGGTATGCCACGCGCATGTCAGAGTTTATATTAATTTTACTCACACCAATTTTTACCGCATCGGCAAAGTAATGTCCTGGCGTGCCACTACCCCCGTGTAAGGAAATATTACAATCAATCGCACCTCGAATCTCTCTTAGAAGATCAATATCTAGCTTTTTGGGTACAGGATATTTGCCATGCAAATTACCTACAGCAGCCGCGAATGTGTCAATTCCTGTTGACTGGACAAAACTCCTTGCTCCGTCTGGTGTGCTAAATGTTTTTTTGATTTCATCATAGTCAATTTGTTCCGTATGGACATTACTACTACCACCAAAATAATGAGGCTCGCTTTCAACTATCGCACCCGTCAATCTAGCATATTCGACAATTTGTCTTGTTTCTAGAATTATTTCGTCCACGGTCGCGTCTTTTCTGGCTTGGCTGATATCGATATGGATGAACTCAAACCCAGCCTCAATACCTGCGATTGCGGCCGCCACACTAGGACTATGATCCAGATTGATATACATTTCTATGCCTAGTTCAGCCCGATAGTTATCTACCATGTCTCTAACGTTATCCAAGCCCAATGCCTCAACTTCACCCTGACTAACTTCTACCATAAGTGGAGCTTTTTTGATTGCTGCCGCCCTGGCAATGGCTATTAAGGTTTCCTGATTATCAATATTAAAGGCTCCTAGCGCGAAATGCTCTGCTCTGGCTCGCGCCATGGCACCCCGCGCATTGTCACAATTCTTTCTTATCTGCGTTAGAGTTAGTGGCATAAATTCCCCCTATTTCCTTTCTACGATTGCATGGGCCGCATACATAATGTGTTTGTGTGTTAGACCAAAATGTTCCAATAGCTCTTCGGGATCGCCAGATTCGCCAAAGCAATCTCTCATACCCATACGCTTGAGTATGGTTGGATGCTCCTCGCCCATCAGTTCAGCCACCGCACCGCCTAGACCACCATTAATTTGAGCTTCCTCAATGGTAATTACGGCACCGGTTTTTTGCACACTTTTCAGTATTGTCACAGCATCAAGTGGTTTGATAGTTGGGCAGTGTATGACCTCCGCATCGATACCATCCTTAAACAGTTTCTCCGCCGCTACTAGCGCGTGATATGTCATTGTACCAGTGGCAATAATCGTAACGTCGCTACCTGGTGCGAAAATATATGCCGTACCGATTGCAAAAGGTGTTTCTGGGGTGGTAATAATCGGGGTTGCTTCACGGGCAAGTCGCATATAGTTAGGGCGTTTATCTTGAGCCATCGCCAAGGTCGCCTTCTCCGCTTCTAAGCTATCACCCGGAGCGATAACAACCATATTTGGTAACGATCGCATCAGAGCGATGTCCTCAAGCATTTGATGAGTTGCCCCATCTTTGCCAGTATATAAGCCAGCGTGCGAACCGATGATTTTCACCGGTCGATCGTTCAAACAGATCGTGGTACGAATTTGCTCCCAATTCCGCCCGGGGCTGAATGCAGCGTAACTGCTCACAAAAGGTATTTTGCCCATTGCCGCCAGCCCAGAGCCAACAGTAACAAGATTCTGCTCAGCTACCCCAATTTCTACAAACCGATCCGGAAATTCCGCCTTGAATAAGCCTATTTGAGTCGAGTCAGTCAAATCGGCACAAGCGGCAACGACATTTATGTCTATTTTCCCTGCCTCGAGTAAGCCACGCCCAAAACCCTTCCGAGTCGGCTCAGTAACTATATCCTTGGCAAGCACATCCTTTATCAGATGCAGATCACTCATGCGCGTCCTCCATATCAAAACTCAGCATTCTTGATTTATAAAACAACTCCACGCGAGGCATATCACAATATGTCATTCGTGTTCACTCACGATCTTTCCCCTTAGAGTTCTTAGCTCGTGCAATGCCTCGATGGCCTGTTCATGGTTGGGGGGAGCGCCATGCCAATGAAAATCGTATTCCATAAAATCCACGCCTTTGCCGGGGATAGTATGAGCAATAATCATCACGGGCTTCTCAACGATTGCCCGCCCCATGGCGCAAGCATCAATCACCGCCTCCAAATTGTTACCGTCAATTTCTAGTACATGCCAACCAAAGGCTTCCCACTTGGCACCCAGATCCTCCAGCGGCATGACCACTTCCGTCGGGCCATCGATCTGAATATTATTGCGATCTGTGATAGCAATAATGTTGTTGAGTTTGTACTTGCTGGCCAACATGGCGGCTTCCCAAACATTACCCTCGTCCTGTTCGCCATCGCCTATCACAACATATATCCAACGATGATTATCCTTGTTCATCCGCATTGCTAGTGCCATGCCGGCAGCCTGGCTTAAGCCACAACCAAGCGGTCCGCTAGTATTTTCCAAGCCGGGCAATTTTGTCCGTTCAGGATGACCTTGCAATCTCGAACCAAATTGACGCAAAGTCATCAACTCTTTTTTATCAAAATAGCCCGCATGCGCCATAGTGGCATACTGCACGGGAGCACAATGTCCATTCGAAAGTAATAAAATATCACGCTGATCCCAATCAGGTTTTTTGGGATTGTACTTCATAACATCAAAATATAGGGACGTAAAAATATCAGCTAGCCCCAATGGTCCGGCACTATGACCACTACCGGCATGCTCCAGCATCTTGATAATATCTTGCCGAATCTCGTTGGCTTTCAGCTCCAGTTCTTCGATTGTAAGTTTTGTGCTCACTTGCCCCTATGTAGTTATTGCTACCAATAGTTTATCATAAGCGGCTTTCGGGTCATCCGCTTTTTGAATGAACCCACCTACGTTCAGCACATCTACGCCCGCTTTGACTAGTAAAGGCGCGTTTTGATCATTTATACCACCGTCCCAGGCGATCTCTGCCTCCGGATGATGATCCTTGATCTTCTGGACCCTATCCAGCAGACCAAGATCGGTTTCTCCGCCATGGTATCCCAAATGCCCACTAAACACCAAAATCTGATCGAAACTATGCATTATCTGATAAGCATGCTCGACTGGCGTATCTTGTAATATCGCGAGCCCCACCTGTATACCCTCCTTGTGGAGCTCGCCAGCAAAATGCATATGATGAACGTCCGCTTCATTGTGAATAACAACCATATGGGGGTGTAATAAAATAAGCTGTTTCAGATATTCCATTGGTCTTTGGTACATAAGATGGATATCAATAACAGGACCGTGTGGAAGCCAAATCTTATCCAGATCAGGAGATTTTGTTGGGGCAAATTCACCATCCATCAAATCTACGTGTATACGCTGGGCGAACGGAGTAATACGATCCATTTGCTCGCGGTAAGTATGTAAGTCGTAGGCAGTAACTGTTGGAGAAATTGTTGCCATCAGAATAAATCTAGTTTTTTGACTCGGCGAGCGTGACGCTCCGCATCACTGACCGGCGCGTCCAGCCACACGCTAACAGCCTGTTCAACGTCAGCGTCATCAAGAAATCGACCCGCCAAACTCAACATATTAGCATGATTATGATCACGGCTAAGACGTAACATTTCCAGGTTATCCCGCGCCTCAGTTCCTTCGGCGTTTATGGCGCGTTTAGCAACTGCCGGACCGTAGTAAACCATACAACGTACACCCTTAATACGATTGGCCGCCATGGCTTCGCCCTGTCCGCTACCACCCCAAATAATTCCTAGATCGCACTCGCCGTTTGCCACGGCTTTTGCCGCAGGGAATATAAAATCCGGGTAATCGTCATTTTCATCGAACTGCTTTGGACCAAAATCTACACAGTCATACCCCTCAGCGATCAAAACCTCTTTTAGCTTTTGGAGTTGTTCAAAACCGGCATGATCTGTACTGAGAGCTATTTTCATAATCCCTTTATTGATGATGTTCGCTGTGGTCTTCCTTGACGTGTAATAAACGACCAGCATCGGCAACCACTTCTACCAACCGATTGCTATAACCCCATTCGTTATCATACCAAGCGACGACCTTGAGCATATTACCACCAACAACTGCCGTCAAATGCGTGTCAACAATCGCAGAATGACTGTTGCCTATGAAATCACTACTGACCAACTCCTCATTGGTCACGGCAAGAATACCTTGATAAAACGGCTCTGTGGTGGCTTTTTGGAAAACGGCGTTTACTTCTTCTACCGTAACATCTCTCTTGGTAATAATTACAAAATCGCTCAAAGACACTACCGGCGTCGGTACGCGCACGCTCAAACCTCCAAAAATTCCCTGCAAGGCTGGCAAGGCTTGACCGGCTGCAATTGACGCACCGGTGGTTGTGGGGACGATGTTCTCAGCAGCACTACGTGCCTCTCGTAAATCTTTGGCAGGGGCATCTTGCAGTTTTTGGCTTGCGGTGTAACTGTGAATAGTAGTCATCATGGCCTTCTCGATACCAAAATGACTCTCAATTATCGCTGCAACTGGCGTAATACAATTTGTGGTGCAAGAAGCATTGCTGATAATGTCTTCTGCTGACTCCAGTTTGTCTTCATTGACACCAAGCACAATGGTCGTCGCTCCCTCGCCTTTTGCTGGTGCGCTAATAACTACCTTGCGCGCTCCGGCATCTATATGAGCCCTAGCCAACGCGGGATCTACAAAAAACCCAGTCGATTCAATAACCACATCAATTTTCAAATCGCTCCAAGGCAAGGCTGACGGGTCTTTTTCTGCCAAAACTTTGATAGGCGTTCCGTTGACTATTATGCTCGATTCATCATAACCAACCTCGTGTTGGTAAGCCCCGTAATTACTATCGTGCTTAAGCAGATGCGCTAATGTCTTAGTATCTGTCAGATCATTTATAGCGACAATTTCGCAATCACTCCTATCAAACGCAATCTTAAACGCGTTGCGCCCAATCCGCCCAAACCCATTTATTGCAATTCTTGTTTTCATCAATTCTGCCCACCTTGTTTAAGTATTAGCATATTCAAATGTTATTGTACGGGGTTAATTACCTTAGTGCAACAACTATTCGACCAACAAATTATTATCCTTCAAATATATTAGAAAGTTTCTTTGCAGGTCATACTTGATCATTTCTATGCCTTCCAAAAGGGTAACCCATTTTGCTTGATCATGCTCATAGCTAAGTTTTACATCTGTTGTGTTACCCGAACATACAAAAAATAACCAGCAAACATTGCCAGATTCCCGCATGGCTGTGTGCGTATACACTAGACTTACAGTATTCGCTTGGACTATTAATCCGGTCTCCTCTTTGGTTTCTCGTACAACGCCAGTTACGAAATCTTCACCTTCTTCTACCATCCCGCCAGGTAAATCCCACTCCAAGGGCCGACGCGTATCAGTAGCACTGCGGCGCAAAAGCAAGATGTTGCCTCCAGTGTTTCGTAGTAGCATCTTGACGACTACATGGGCAGTCTTCACGGTACTAGGCTCCTTGTTTGTAACGCTCGATGCACTCGTTGATGATTTGTGCGGCGTCATTAGCATCACCCCATCCTAGGACTTTGGTACTATCGGGTTTTTTGAGGTCTTTGTAATGAGTAAAGTGATGTTCGATTTTTTGCTTCCAGCGATCATGCAGATCATCAAAGGTTTTGATAGCATCATCGGTGTTTCGGTCATCAGCCGGTACACACACGATCTTGTGGTCCATCTCGCCATCATCCTCAAACTTCAAAACACCAATAACTTTTGCCTTCAAGTAAACACCTGTGGGTATAGGATCATTAGTAAGTACCAACGTATCCAGTTCGTCGCCATCTTCGTCCAGCGTTTGCGGGATAAAACCATAATTAGTAGGCTTAGCAAAAATACTCGGCTCCACCCTATCCAGCTCAAAAATAGCCAGTTCACGATTCCATTCAATTTTCAGTGTTGACCATTTTGGAATCTCAATAACAGTATTTATAATCCCGCCCGCCACATCGCCCGCATCTAAAACCTTATTAAAATCCGTCATCATTACCCCTACTTTATTTATATACTATAGGACTTTCGCGCTTTGTCACCAATGCCAGAGTAATCCTGCTTGGGACAAAAACTGTTGAGCTACTGGAGGAGTAGACATAGCTACACCGAGAGGATATAAACAGTTTGTAGCCCTGCGGGATTGGTCTAGGGTGATGAAAAAGTGTGAAAGTCCTATAATATTGTACACTATATACAATTATGAAAATTATTGGGCACCGTGGGGCTGCCGGATTAGCTCTCGAAAACACTACAGAAAGTATTATGGCTGCCATTGATGCGGGCGTTGATGCTATCGAATTTGACATACGTGTCACCAAAGACAACGAACTTGTTCTAAGTCATGATCGTAATTTACAGCGAGTTACTAGCCAACCATCCAGATGGGAATTATACATTGAAAGAGTCATCAGAAAAGGTCCTAATATACAGCAACAACGCCTAGCTACACTCAAAAAGATTCCCCTAAATAACGGCCAAAAGGTCCCTACTTTGTCGGAAGCGGCCAAAGCGGCTGGCAGAATACCCATTGTCATAGAGGGAAAGGACAATAACTGGGCAGATCCATTGGCAAAATTCATAAAACAACATCCACGCGTGGCAATCCACGGTGTTATTTCCTTTAACCATCGTGAACTCTTTATTTTCAGTCAACTCATGCCAGACATACCGGTGTTCGCGATAGAACAAACCAAACCACTTGACGTCATCAGGGCAGCGCATTTTTTTGGTTTTACTGGTATTGATGTTAATTTTTGGATTCTAAATCCGCTGACATATGCCTTGGCTCGATATTATAAGCTCGACATAATCGTATATGCGGTGAATAAGCCGTGGATCGCCCGATTTTTGCGTCTTTTATACCCAAGAATTAGCATTACAACTGACGTACCAGATCAGTTGCAATTCCTGCGCAAAAAACCCCGGTTGATCCGAAAGAATAAATGATGCGTGCGACGCTTAAACAGATAGAAAATGTAGCCAAAGATATTAAAACCTTTTGGTTCAAACCCGAAAAGCCAATTGATTACACGGCTGGACAATACGTAGAAGTCAGTTTGCCACACGAAAACGCCGACCAACGCGGCCAAAAACACTGGTTTACCTTATCCTCATCCCCAACAGAAGCCTTAATCGGCATTACGACCAAGCAAACCACAGAACTCAGTAGTAGCTTCAAAAGAACATTGTTTAATCTATCGTTGGGAACTAACATTTCTATTTCGGCTGCTATGGGTGATTTTGTTCTACCAAAAGACCCGTCCATACCATTAGCATTTATTGCTGGTGGCATTGGGGTGACACCTATGAGAAGCATGCTTAAGTGGTTGGCCGATAAGCACCAGCAACGCGACATTCGGATGATTTATGGTGCTAAATCGCTTGACCAAATAGCTTTTCATGACCTACTGCGACAACATACAGCCCAGCTAGACATAGTTTTATCTGAACCTCCAACCAAATGGTCAGGATTAACCGGTAATATTACAAGCGGTTTGGTTTTAGAATGCCTATCAACCAGCCACGATCAGACAATTTTTTATATTTCTGGTCCCGAGCCATTAGTAGAAAAACTACAAACAAATCTACTCAATGCAGGTATTGGTCAAAGCAAACTTGTACTAGATTTTTTTCCAGGTTATCCACTCCATTAGTAATCAATGGTTTTACGGGCAGCCATTGTGCCGGATTACTTGTATTGGTCCAGATAGTTACGAACCATCATGGCCGCTGTCGCGCCCTCACCAACAGCACTCGCTATCTGCATATTCGCTCCCGCACGCACGTCACCGGCAGCAAAAATACCCGCTACATTTGTACGTAAATCTGGAGTCGTTTCAACCATGCCGATTGAATCTAGTTTGATTGGTCCATCTTGTAAAAATTGCGTATTTGGCAGTAAACCGATAAATACAAACACGCCGTCTGTCGGAAAATCTATCTTCTTGCCATCCTTTGTGCCAACGACTTTGACGACTTTGTTGTCTACACCAACAATCTCTTCAGTTGCAACACCTCGGTGCACAGTTATTTTGTCCGAGAGCTGTTCTAATTCATGTTGCAAAATTTCACTTGCTCGCAATGTACTACGTACAAGTAAATCAATATGACTAGCGAACTTGGTCAAAAATATCGCTTCCTGTACGGCGGAATTACCACCACCTACTACCACTAGACGCTTATCACGATAAAACGCCCCGTCACAAGTCGCGCAGTAATGTACTCCTCGGGCGTAATATTCTTGCTCTCCAGGAATACCGAGTTTTTTATAATCACTCCCGGTTGCAATTAGCACCGCTTTAGCATAGACATCGCCCTCGGTTGTTTCAATTTTCTTAAGCTCGCCTTGATCGACAATGCTTAGCACCTCACCCAACCTAATATCAGAACCAAACCTCTCAGCTTGCTTGCGTAAATTTTCTGCCAAATCCAGGCCAGCGATGCCCTCTGGGAAACCAGGATAATTATCAACCCAATCCGTCACCGCCGCCAAACCACCAATCACTCCTTTTTCATACAAGACAGTATCGATATCTTCACGCGTAGTGTAAATCGCGGCAGTCAAAGCCGCCGGACCAGCACCGACTATGATCAAGTCATGTATTTCCTTTTGACCTACTACCATACCCTATCCTCCGTCAACATCTTGTTCGCTATCGATCATTTATTCTACTAGCTGTCCCGTGTTTAGGCTATTGCCGGCGCTAACCTTGCCAGGTTATATCCTATAACGACTTCTTGTGTATCATCGGTCTTTGTGACAACCGTTACGGGAACCGAGAGTGCTCCGCTAATTTCGAAGGCTTCCTTTTGTCTCTCCGGGTTGAGGTCTAGGTTGACTTCTTCATACTCATAGCCCTTGGCACCCAGCCATTTTTTGACCATGCCACAATAAGCACAGGTGTTTGTAGTGAAAATGGTGATGTTTTTGACCATAAATATCCCCTTTTTAATTTGTGATTTTGTGAGGTTATAAATTAGTATATAGTGCTTGCGTTTGGTGTAAAGACCCTACATGTTGTGTTTTTGTCATATTACAAAACTTATCCTCAACCCAATAATATCTGTATTTTACTGATCTATCTTGACAAGCTCGATGTCAAAAACCAAATCAGCATTGGCTGGAATCCCAGAGCCTTGAGGAGGTGTTGCGCCGTAAGCTTGATCGGCTGGAATAAGTAAACGCCTCTTACCGCCAACTTTCATGCCAGGTACACCGTCAGTCCAGCCCTTAATAACCCCATTTAGACTAAACGATATTGGTTGACCCCCATCCAATGAACTCTGAAAAATGACGCCATCCTTTGCCACCGCCCCAGTGTAATGCGCCGTAATGGTGTCTCCGGGTTTCACGACGTCGCCGGTACCGACCTGCGTATCAATGGCTTCCAGCTTTTCGATCTTATTTATCGGTGTAAAATTACTCAGTTTAGTTCCCTGCAATTGACCCTCCTTTGGTTCTGGTTGATTATCGTTTGACTTCGTATTATCGGATTTGCTTGATTGTTGCGCCTTCAAACTTTCTCCTTCGAGCTTGTTCTGTTGCCTGACCTGTAAAACTACCACGACACTAACCGCCAACGAAGTACCAAGAAATAATATTGCCGCTACTAGGGCGAATACCCTTTCATGCGTTTTTGCCACGCTTCACCCTCCTTATTATGCGTAACAGTATACCGGACCATACGATACTACGCTAGGTTTTTTACGCAACATGTCACGATGCGAGATCGAATTTTTGAAGCTTCTTTCTATTAGATTCAGTCTTCGTGGCCTTCTGTAATTCAAGTAATTGAGCATAAATACCTTTAGTCCGAGCCAATTGCGCAGGAGAACCGACCTCTCCCACCCGACCGTTAGTTAGCGTAATTATTTGATCCACGTGTTGAATAGTACTTAAACGATGAGCAATAATGATTGTTGTTCGTCCGCGCATCAATCTCTCCAGTGCCTCTTGAACCAAAGCTTCGGATTTACTGTCCAGGCTACTGGTGGCTTCGTCCAATATCAAGATCGGAGCGTCCTTGAGCAGCGCACGAGCAATGGCAATCCGTTGCTTTTGACCACCCGATAGCTTCAAGCCTCGTTCACCAATCTCTGTGTCATAGCCCATATCGAATCGACTGATAAACTCGTGCGCGTTCGCGTCACTGGCAGCCCGTTCAACCTGTTTTTGCGTCGCCCCAGGACGAGCGTACGCAATATTCTCTTTGATAGTACCACTAAACAAGGCTGGCTCTTGAAATACGACACCGATATTACGACGCAGGCTCTCTTGCGTTACCTGACTTATATCCTGATCATCAATAAGAATGCTGCCTGATTCAGGCTCGTATAATCGAACTAGCAAATTAGTCAAAGTTGTTTTGCCTTCGCCACTTTCGCCAACCAGAGAAACTTTAGTGGCTGCCTCAATATTCAGATTAATGTTTTTTAATACCGGCTGCTTTTTATCATAACTAAAATTAACGTCAACGAATCGAATCACTCCATTCGTAACGGACAGAGTTTCAGCCCCTATACGATCGGCCACAGTAGGCTTCAAGGCCATAATCTCAAAATAGTCCTTGCTATCCGCGATGGCCTTTTGGGTGTTTTCCACCAAGAAACTAATGGTAAAAATAGGTATACGGATTTGCATGGCGTATAAAATCAAGGCCACCGCTTGCCCTGGTGTGAGCAAACCACGAGCACCTTGAACAAATACAAACATATATACACCAAAGAAAATAATACTAAGTACCATCCGCCTCTGGGCATCTTTAATATGCCAAAACTTCGATTGAGGTGTATTAGTCGCGATAATTGTATTCATTTGTTTGGTAAAAATCTTCAATTCTCGTTTTTCTTGTAAAAAGCTTTTTACCACCTTTATTTGACCGATCGCTTCAGCAAAACGCCCCGTCGCGATGTCCTCGTGCAAGTTTTTCTTCATTTGATAATCTTGCCAAGTACTGCTACTCCTATAGGTCATCAAAATGTAAACTGGATAAAGCACGAACAACATCAACGCCACCTGCCAACTATAATAAGCCACTGCAATCAGAGAGAAAATCGTACTAAATATGAACTGCAAAAAGTTATTACTCATCATTTGCATAAAGCTAGTGATCTGGACAATTGAGCGGTTCAAACGATTGATAATCTTGCCAGTCAGTTCTGTGTCAAAGTACCGTTGAGGAAGACTCATAATATGTTCGTAGTACCGAGTGCGAAGAATCGCGTTTAGTCGTGTTGACATTTGATCTCCCAAATATCCAGATACATTACCGAACAGATTTTGCCCTAAATCGAGTGCAAATATGCCGATTGCCAATAGAGCAACATATCGCACACTAGCTCCCGTGCCTTTACGAATTTCATCAATTGCCCACCCCGACAATAGTGGCAAGAGCAAGGTCATCAAACTCAGCAAAACAGTAAAAACACTAATAATCACATAGTAGTGCCACAGTTCACGAGCTGATTTTAGAATTCTAAAAATTGATTTCATATTTGCAAGTTTATCCCAGTGCGGACATATAAGTAAACGCTTGAACGATATCTATTGGATGAAATTACCA
>CAYGIR010000019.1:0-13858 GCA_964349985.1 uncultured Candidatus Saccharibacteria bacterium | reverse complement strand
CTGGGCAATCAACGGCTTTTCAGCGGGCGTGTGTAACAGCCGAGGCAAAGTAGCCACACGTCCGGCACTTTGCAAAGCATCAACATTTACGAACTCCGTAAAAAAAACATCCGGCGGTGCACAACCAGCAATAACCTGCCGAAAAACCGTATCGGTAACATCATCCATCGGCGCCAATACAAAAAACGGTTTGGGTAAACTATCAAATATATTCATTCAATTAGTTTAACAGAGTAATCCTGCGGCTCAACTCGCCTTTCCAGCCTGATCCATGGCCACCATGGCCAAACCCGCGTTAACACGATCTATTCTATTTTGAAATAATACTTCACGCTGATGCCCATACGTTTCAGCGACATCCAGTCCTTCGCGCCATGCCCTTACTCTGCCCTCCGTATCAAAAAAAAGTGCCACATCCAACGATCTCCTGGCTAGATCCGCCTGTTCGCTTGTCCAACCCTTTTCACGGCCGGCAACCTCAAGGATTCGCGCAAAAGTAATATCGTGAGTCATCGCGGCCCAGGAAAGCATATCCCTGGCGTATTTATGCGCGTAGCCAGGGTGTTTTGCCTGTTCCTGTAAACTAACAATCGTTTGGTGTTCCTGCTCAATACCAGTCAGGGTTGCAACCATTTTTGGTACTTTATTCTCAAGAGCTCTTGTACTTGATTTACCAGCCTTCTCCGTGCGCCGCGCCGTGTTAGCGTCTTGCGCCCTGGATAGATACGTCTTGTTGCTGACATTCCTGCCAAAAGCAGCGGGATAACGAATTATTCTTTCATATTCGGCACTGTTCAGAGCTACGCCATCAACGGCATACTTACCGCCACTAACAGGCAACAAATATGGTAAAAAATTGGGTAATGACACGGCTCGTACCATGCGCGGGTCAATGTCTTTATAATTAGCCGGCTTAAGATCAAAAAAGTAGGGCATCACAACTCTGCCAAAAGCTATGCGTGAGTTTTTGCGCATAATTTTAGCCATGGGAGATTCAACTACCTCAAACAAGCTGGGCTGACTTATGCTAGGGGTCTTGCGGGTTCTTGACATAATTTATAGCCGTTTTAATTCTTATGATGTTTGATGTAGCTGTAATGCCACTCGGGCTACCGTAGCACCACGATGATTCCTGGCGATTTGTTCTTGTCTTTCGTCTGTAGTCATTGAAGACCAGGCATGCCGAACTTCCGCCTTGGAAGGAGGTTCATTCCACGGGTTATTTCTGCCCCTGTTACGCCCAGGCATTTCAAGGGGTTCTATGCCTTTAAATTGACTTTCACCTGGTACTAAGGTTTCTGTGGCTACTGGAACAATATCTGTTTGATGTTCTAGACGAGCCCCATCAATAATAACGTCATCGAACTCTTCAAATCGAGTAAACCCAAGGTCTGCCATAACATCAGAGCCTACTTCGCCGCCAGCACTATGGTTGCGCCAGTTTTCGCTTTGAACCTGCATGAGTGTACGACGATCTATCATATAGAAGTATTATACCACGCTTATGTAAAACTTACAAACTTGACGGGAATACAAAAGCACTCCCAAACAGAAGGAGTGCTTTTTAGTAGTGCTTTAAAGTTTTGAAATAAAACTACTTGCGCTTGACAGTCAGGAAACCGTTGCGAGGGTTTTCGTTGACCATCATGCCATCTGGCACTGAATCAATCGCTTCGGCGCGCTGATCTTTGCTGAAGTAGTAAATTCTTTGCTCTTTGCCACCGCGCAATACGACTAGCTTTGAGTTTAAGAAGTATGTTACTCCCTTAGAGTTTGTGTGCTTGTAAGCCATTTTGTAGTTCTCCCTCTCTTACATTACTGTTGGTACTCTTTACCATACGCCTGTCAGTTTTTATTTGTCAACTGTATTGTACAAATTACACCCCTGTTGACCTTTCTCCACCTCTGTTATACTTTTTATACACAATTTTTTAGGCAGTGTGGTCTTGCATCACAAACCGCTTATGCGTTACACTTGTCTGGTATTAGGAAACTTAAATAAAGGTGGAGAATTTATATGGAATGGAATCGTGGTCCTGGTCAAACACAACCAGTTAATCAACCAGTTGCACATCCCGGTGCATCACACTCGGCTCAAAAAAAATCATTAGCATTTTTGAATTTGCGCGTCACCAGCGTAATATTACTATTCTGCTTAACTATACTCATGGTAGCTCTTGTGAGCTTTATTGCTTTCAACGACACCTCATCTTCAACAAGTAAAGATATAGACAAGGGTAGAATGCAGGCCGTCTTTTTGAATGGTGGGCAAGTTTACTTTGGTAAAATCACCAATATCAATGACAAGTTCATGCATCTCAGCCAAATCTACTATCTGCGAGTTAACCAACAGGTCCAACCAGATGCTAAATCTGGTCAACAAGCACAAAACGACATTTCACTCGTCAAACTAGGTTGTGAGTTGCATGGCCCACAAGACAGTATGGTTATTAACCAGGATCAGGTAATATTCTGGGAAAATCTAAAGGATGATGGTCAAGTCGCAAAGGCTGTAGCCGATTACATCAAGGCCAATCCAAATGGTCAGAAGTGTGAACAACCTGCCGCAGGGACAAACAGTAGCACGCCAGTAGAAGCAACAACTCCCGCACCAGCACCTACAACCAACAAAAAACCATAATTCTACAAAATCTACCTGAAAAACACCGCACTTACCATGCGGTGTTTTTCATACCCACTACAAAAACTTACTCAGACACGAGTTTCGCACTTGGTAAGTAGATACCGAGTTGCAACAGCCCGAGCGGAATCGGTTTTATCCGGGTTAGAGGTACATCGATATGGGGAAAACCTTACAGCCGAAGTTAGTCGCCCTGGGGATGAGGGCGTTTCGCGTAGGCCCAGTTCAGCAGAAATCGAATAAGAAACATGATCAAAAACCAAACTGACAGTACCAAACTCCAGCCAGCCAAATCAGGCGACCACAAGGGACTCTCAAAATTAAACTTGTATAATGCATCTGAAATCGTCTGCTCCTGTAGGGTTGCTGGATGAGAATCCACATAGTTCTGAATACATTGCATCCTACCTGTACTATTTGAGCCCTGCGGAAGATTTTGATCACAATAAGCAGTAGCCTCTGTAATGAGAGTGGTTCGAGCTTGCTCAACGCGTGTTTTTTCGGTAGCCAGCAATCTTTCGTAATGAAATTTTAGCTGTATTGGTGGATAAACTGATGTGCTTGAAGCCAAATTAGTATTCATATGCGCGTATACGAATTGTCTGAGATTTTTTAAAGCCATCTCTGTATTGCCGTTTTGCTTATCCACCAATAAGACCTCATCACGCAAACGCAATGCGGTCAAATTATTTTGCCTAAGGGTAAATATGGCCACAATGGCAAATCCTATGCATAAAAATAAAAAATACCAATAGCTGATCTTCTGTAATACCCCTAGCAATCGATGTAATGCGAGTTTACGCGGAATCGCTCGTTTCAGGCGTGATTCAGATCGAGCGAAAGAGGTTTTGATTTTGTCCGGAAAAGAGCTAGTCATAGAACCGCTTGCAACCGGATGGAGTCTGTCTAGGGGTGAGGGGGTTCCACGTAAGCCCAGTAAATGTTTTTTATTCATTGCACTTATTGTAACAACTTACAGCAAGTTTTTTGTTTTTGACTTTAGATATGAAAACCTTAGACTAATAGCATATGCATATATTCTTCTCCGGCATTGGTGGTACGGCCATCGGACCTCTGGCAATGATTGCTCAACAAGTCGGACACACGGTTTCCGGATCGGACAAACAAGATAGTCAATATATTCAATATCTTCGTTCTCACGGATTTGATAAGATTCAAATCGGTCAAAGTAAAGATGCTATCCAGCAGATACATACCAAACGGCCTATCGATTGGTACGTTTACTCCTCTGCCGTCATTATGGAGAACCCTAATGCACCAGAATTACAATTTTGTGCTGAAAATGACATAAAAACTTCTAAACGAGATGAGCTACTCAATCAAATTATTGTAGATAAAAATCTTAAACTAATCGCCATTGCTGGTACACATGGCAAGACAACAACCACCGCTATGGCTGTTTGGCTGTTTAAGCAACTTGGCCTACCAATTAGTTATTCTGTTGGGGCTAAGATTTCCTTTGGCGAAATGGGGCAGTATGAAGATAACAGTGAGTACTTTGTGTTGGAGGCAGACGAGTTTGATCGTAATTTCTTGACCTTTCACCCTTTTGTAAGTCTAATAACGGGGGTGGATTGGGATCATCAAGAAATTTTCCCAACCCGCGCGTCTTATCAACAAGCGTTTGCGGATTTCATGGCACAAAGCCAGCAGAATATTATCTGGCAAAATGATGTTAATCGAATCCGTCAGGCTACGATGACTAACACGCTCGTTTTGGACCCTCAAAACCCCGATATTGCTCAGATTATCCTGATCGGTGGAGTAAATCGTCTCAATGCTTGGCTGGTAATTAATGCCATTCACAAGCTAACACACAGACCGATAGCAGAATTGGTTGACCACATGAATCTTTTTCCTGGCGTTAATCGTCGTTTTGAGCACCTTGGGAAGCATCTTATCACCGATTATGCCCATACGGTGGAAAAGATCAAAGGCTGTCTGCAGACCGCTACTGAGGTCTCCAGCGAGGTAGTGGTGGTTTATGAACCTCTGACCAACCGACGCCAGCATTACATCAAAGACAATTACAAGGACTTATTCACAGGTGTCAAGAAGCTCTATTGGGTGCCGAGTTATCTAGCCAGAGAAGAATCAGAGCAGATCGTGCTAACCCCCACAGATCTAATCGCGGAAATGAATAATCAAGAAATTGCCGAACCCGCCGAATTAAATAACCAACTCAAACAAAATATTGATCGACATTTACAAAATGGGGACTTGGTTGTCTGTATGTCGGGTGGAGGCGGAGGTGGTTTGGATGAATGGCTTAGAGCAAACTTTGCTGAATGAGATTAGTGCCAATCGTATTCGCTGTATGTATTGCCGGCTTTGATCTGCTCCAGCACAAAACGCACCGCAGGCACAACGTTATCTGGCAGATTGTCTACTGCCAACCAAGCAATTTCTTTGTGAACACCAGGCTCGGCGTTTATCGGCTCACCCTGCCAGCTAACGGCTTCAAAATACACATCTACCCATGCATCCTCGGCTTTTCTGTGTGACAAGTGCGTAAATTTCAGATGCTCTGATTTAATTTCAATGTCAATTTCTTCCTTGGCTTCACGCACCGCCGCCTGCGAATAGGTCTCGCCTTTTTCTACTTTTCCCGATGGCAAACCATAATAACCATCCATCCAACCGGTATTTTCGCGCAACACAAATACGATCTTATTGTCTCTGCGCGCTAGAACATAGCTAGCTATGTAAGGAGTCGCGGTAGTATACTTCATCGGTTATCACCTTCGCCTTTGGTAGTACCACGCTTTTTGCGATCTGCCAGTTTTTGGAGATTTTGTTGCATTATTTCATCGAATGATAATCCCAAACTGTGCGCCAATACAGCGATGTACCACACCACATCCCCTAATTCTTTGGCTAATTCCGTTAGGTCTTCATTGCTAATTTTGCCTTCTTTGTAGGCGACAATTTTCTTCCACTTTTCTACAACTTCTCCCGCCTCACCAGCGACACCCATTGCCCAAATAGTCTTTTCCATCAGTGTACTCACATACTTCGGATCGATATAAGCTGTTGTCAGTGCCTGTTTTTGGTACTCATCGAAGGTCAAGACTGTATCCTCCCTGTTTCTTCATCAATTATAACTTGCCCGTGACGTAAAACCTCGATCGCATCATCAACAATGCGAATAATAGTAGAAGCTTGGTGGCTAGCCAGATCGCCACCATCAACATAAAAGTCTACCGTATCTGCAAAATATGCTCGGGCATCAGCAATAGTGTTTGCCGGTGGCTCCCCAGGTAAATTAGCACTTGTCGTCAGCAGAGGACCAGTTTTTTTCATTAACGTGTTAAGTGTTTTATGGTTTGGTATTCTAACCGCCAATGTCCCCAAACCTAAGTCCAAATAATTAAGCTCAGGAGTGCAGGGGATGATGATTGTCACCGCATTGGGCCAAAATCGCTCTACAGCCTTAAGATAGCGAGCCTTCAATCCTAATTCTACTAACTGCTCCAAACTGGCGGCAATTATCGTCCCTGGTTTTTGCTCCCGCAGTTTTGTCTTATACAGATGTTGAACGGCAATCTTATCGGAGGCTCGACAAGCCAACCCGTATACGGTATCTGTTGGCAACACACCAATCGCACCGTTATTCAACAACTCAGAAATGTTCGGATCACTTAACCCGTTAAGTATTATTGTCATCAATCGTTTGGTCGCGATTATCTAAAGCCCCAGTGAAGCATCGCTCAATTCTGTAGAAGAAAAATCTTTGGTCTCGTCTATCGATTGAAGACTTTTATCGATTTCCTGATTTGTGGTATCAACATCGCTCATCGTAGCCTTGGGCTTTTCGATTACCGACTGGTTTGATGTTTTTGAGGTGGTGGTAGTCTTTGTTGTGCCACTATTTGTTAGGTACACAAATACCGCGACACCCGCCAGAACGATCGCTACGATAATAGCCACAACTATTACGGTTATCGGGGAATTACTTTTTGCAACTGCTTGGGGTGAAATTGCTAGAGGACTTTCAACTGGGGGCTGAGAACTGTTTTCATCAGCCATATTGACAATATTTGGTTCAGAAAAAGGAGCTTCAACTGGGGGCTCTTCTGTATTAACGGCTGAATCAGATACTTCTGGAGGTGAGGTAAAATCTAAGGCAGACTCAGCAGGTGTCAGCGGTGAGGTATCTGAGGTTTGCTCAGAAGTGTCAGGCTCAGATTTTGGTCCAAATTCTCCTGATGCGGTTACTGCCTCGGGTGGAGTTTGAACCTCATCTACGCCTTCACTCTGAGGCTGTAATTCGGTCTGTAGCTCTGATTCTGTATTGGATGTTTCTGAATCCCCTGGATTATTTGACGAATTGGTCGAACTATCATCATTCGATGACTCTAAGGCTGCCTTGGGCGCCTGAATATCCATAACCCTTCCTCCAGCATTGATAGAATTAGAGCTTTCATCCTCTTGGTTTTGAGCTACATCATTATCGGTATCTTTGTCCATAGTTATTGGTTCCCTTCTGGTTTTGTAGTAACCGAGTTAGATTCAAGCTGCGTACGTATAGTTGTCAATATCGGCCTTATAACGTCTTTCAATTGAGTGCGAACTGCTTGACCGTCTTCTCTAACTTTTTGTTGATCAGCCCTGGCTGCCTCAAGCAATGCTTTGAACCCCTCCGTATCAGTCGTACAATCAATCTGCGACAAATCACTGACAGATTGTTTGTAGGTTGCTAGATCTGTATTAAAAGTATCTATCTTGGTCTTTAGATCAACAATAGCCTTGTCTAAACTGGCAGTGTCCACTCCTCTATTCTGAAGTTTAGTAGATAATGCCATCAATCTCTCGGTGGTCTGAGTATAAACTTGGGTTCGACTTGTTTCTATACCTTTGATACGTTCGCTTATAGAGCTTACGTTGCCTTGAGATGCCTTACATTTTGTTTGCAAACGAACCTTTGTGACACTAGGAAGCTTGATCTTGAGCTGTTCCTTGTGTTGCTGGACTCGTTCAGTCAACGCCTTGAGTTTGTCTGTGTCCAAGACGGGCTTGGTGGTTGTTTCGGTCGGTAACGATGTACTATCTCCTATCGCAAATACGGTCGTCATTGACATTATAGGTATTGCCAATAAACTGCTAAGACCAAGAGCTATTATTCTTTTCATAATTAAGATTGTTCCCTTCTATGCTACATATAACAGCATTTTAACACAAGCGTTTACCGAATAAAATGCACAAAACTGCATTTACGCGAAATTGCTTATTCCCCGACCGACTAATCTCGGCTGCAAAGAGTTTTTCTTCTCCTTCTACACGCATTTCACACTTATAGATAGCCTTTTGAGCTATATTCAGTAATACCAGCGATCAATACCGCCAGAATTTGTAACATCGCTGATTTTCACCGGTGTACCCCCGTCAATGCTCATGGCATAATCGGTCGTTTCCTGATCCGTCTTTACTCTATACACAAGTGTTTTATTATTCAGCCAGCGCACAGGATAACTCAAACCGCTTTGACTATGCAGGGTAGTGTCTTTTTTTGCATCTTTGTCATAGTCCAAAAGTACGCCTTTGCCATCTCGCTTGTCTATCCAAACGTTGTGTTTACCATCTACACTCTCTATATATACTCTTGATACTTGCTCGGTAGGAGCATTATTGACCCTGGTAGGTATTTTGTTATCAAAGCCATACTCAAACCACTGTTGTTGCACGGACAAAGTTAGCCGTTCATACTTGGTCCGAAAAATATTCCAAACTTCTTGGTTAAACAAAGTCTTCAAATCACTGCCATCAGCCTTGACCGAGTAAAAACCAGGCTCACCCTGATATGCGTTTGAAGGAGCATAGTAAATAGTCCCATTGACAGCTATAACATCATTGAAGTAATTACTACTTGCCAATTCCTTGGATGTACCTTCCTTATAATTATAGCTCAACAGGCGATATCTCTTAGGATCATTAGCGCTACTTCCGGCCGCCGTCATGACATAAACCAAACTATCATCGGACCAATCCACTATCCTAATCCGTTCAGACATAGCCACATTAGTAGTAGAATTGTCATTCAGATTAATCAGAATTAGATTACTCATCAAAAAACCATCGCTATTGTGTTGATTCCCGCGGGTAGAAACATACGCGACCGTATCAGTTACCTGGTGCGGTACAATCACCATATCTTCACGCTCGCTACCACTGCCTGCAAGGATTAGTTTTTCGTTTTTACCATCTATATACACACTGTATATGTCGTATTTACCGGAACGTTTGGATACATATACCTGCTTACGTGCAGGTACGAACTTTACAATATGATTAGATTGATTATCGGGCTCAATATTGAGCTGTTCAGCTCTATAGGTGTCTCCTCGTAACGTAACTAATAGTGATTTTTCGTCTGGCTTATCAATCGTTAATTTTATCAACCCATTGTCATCAGATAATGCCGTTGCAGTTCCACTGCTGGCCTCTATTTTGCTAATTGGTTTACCAGACAGAAAATCAACAGCCGTAAAACTATATTGACTACCAGTTGGGACTAACGTGAAATCACCCAGTGGATTACTGCCAAATCCTATAGTGATGCGTTTAGTAATGGGCGCAAAGGCGTTTTTGTGAATCATCAGCTGTGCTGGACCAAGTTTGATTTTGCTCAAACGAACCTTTCCGTCGATATCAGTCAGATTACTTACATTACCGATTTTTATTTCAACATTTTTGAGAGGCTGACCAGTGCTTTGATCCATAACCACCAAAGAACTACTGGCGCGAACTCCTGTAGTATTCAGCATAAAGTAACGTGAACCAGGCAAAAACAAAGCAGTCAAAAGACTCGCTACAACTATAAATATTACACACCAGCGAACGAATAAATTGTTCCATAACAAGCTAATATATTGCGCTAGATTGCGACGAGGATTTTTTGGTACCAAACGACTTTTTACAAGTGGCTCGGACGTATCTTTTACCGCATCTTCTATCTCCAGCAACTCATCACTATCTGCCACAATAATCTCGCTGATTGCATTATCGGTTTCTGGCGAACTGATAACCTCCATCTCTGCTAGTAATTCATCCCCCGACTCGTCCTTATCAATTTTTGCTTCGTCTGGTAATAATGCGCTGGTCTTTTTAGCCGGAGCGATGGAACCCAGCTCGGCTATAACTTCATCAAGTTTTTCGGCGACTTCCGCTTGAGTGTCATCATCGTGAGAGGTAATTTTTATTTTTTTACTCTCTGGCTCTAACTTTGTATCTATGGGTTCAGCGACACTATTGACTTCTATACTGGTCTTACGCAAAACCCCCTCATCTCGAGATTGCATAACCTCAGTTGCAAACGGTTTTTCTTCTATATCAGGTACCTCTCCTTCGGATAAAACTGTTTTCGCTCGAGCTGATTTGCCCTGGGAACTAGGGGTTTTGTGTAAGCCCAATAAATCATTTATCAATATGGGTGTATCACCATCAGATTTCGGAGGCAAGGCAGCGATAGATTCAATTTTGATCCGCTTTTTAGATTCTGATATTGCAGGCTCAGTTACGTCTGGGATGCTAAGATCCATCAGTTGTTTAACCTTTTCTTCAATATCCTCTGTGCGAGGATTGAGGTCCTCGGTCCGTTCATCATTCATATATTCTTATGCTTATCCTTATCAGGAGTTTAGCAAAAACACTCCCCAAACTCCAGATAGACCCGTAAATATATAGATATCACCTACTTTTTAGATTTCTTGCGGTTTTTTGGATTTTTTCTAGGTTTGGATTTAGACTTAGGCTTTGACTTAGATTTGGGTTTAACTAGTTCTTCGTCTGTTAACTCTAAAGATACCGGCGCAATCTGGGAGTTTCGTAATCGCTTCTTAATGGTTGTATACATAGCCGCAAGCACTGTTGCTCCAGCTACTATAAACGACCAAACAATGTACTTATTTTCTTTGTTTTTAGCGACCTCGGTTTGAGTCTGATTATAGTTTGGTGAACTGTGAGCTCCTAAAACTTGCAAATCAATGACCTTGGGTAGAGCTTCCTGACTCCCCGTGGTAGTATTTGTGGCGGGTTGCAAATTACCGATATTTTGCTGTAAGCCGGTCCCGACATCGTTCTGTGGATTCCTGGTTGTTGGTTGATAATCAGAAGCCTGACTGCCCTTATCAAATGCGGGGGTATACAGAGCAAACACTTGACCAGGCAACACCAGATTAACCCATACTATGGTGGCAATTACCAATATTTTTATATAACCCATAATGTGTTAATCAGTATGCATATTATCTGCACTAATTTCAACCGTTAAAACCAATGCCTTGTTATCATCGATATAAACAACACGCCCATCATCCTTATAGTGTTTTTTCATGTGATTAACGTATTCTACATAATCAGGGTTATCGGCGTGGGGAACAAGAATGTTTGGAATAAGGCCCAGCCCTTCTTGGATAACTTCACTCGCAAAACCCGGATCATCCATTACCTCTGAACCCTCCAGACTTAACCCAGCGACGATTGCTCCTGCGCTTTCGCCACAATACACCATGCCTGCATTTAGCAATTTGTAAATAATCTTATCGAACCCACTACGACGCATTTCGGATCGGATTACGTAAGTATTGCCTCCCGCTATCCAAATGGCGTCAAAGCCCGTTAGTGCAGTCTCCAAAGGTTCGGGGTCATCATAATCCCGCAAGTCAACTACCTCTGTCACAAAGCCAAATTTAGCTATATCGTAGATCAATTCATCCAACTTCATAGCTCTTTCGTCAGGCAATTGAAAATCCTTGGCATTAGGTATTATCGCCAACTTGCAACCAATTGGCGATTTGCCAATCAATGCGAATAGCTCATCTGGTGTTGGGAGTCGATAAGAACAGAGATAAAGCTTCATTTTGCTATACTAGCACATCTGAACGAATTATGTTTCCGTGAGGGATGCTGCTATTAATATTTGAAGTCGGGCCCAGATGTCTTCGGGGCTACGATTCAGTTTTGCACAGACTTGCTCCAGTGGTCTCTGTTGTTTAACTAGTTGCCGAAGCAACATGTCGTCTTCGGTCTTCCAAGTCGCGTCATCCGTGACAGATTCCGTAGATTCTACTTGTATATGTTTCTTCACCATATCGATAATGTCATCACCATACTGTTCCACTTTGCGATTCCCAAAACCCTTCAGCCCCAATAGTGCCTGAGCTGAGTTTGGTAACTTGGTTGCAACCAACTCCAAAACACTATCATGGGCTATAACGTATGCTGGCACGCTGTCTGCCACAGCACGCTTGAGTCGCCATTGCTTGAGTTGAGTCAGTAATTCGCGGTTGATATCAGCATCGTTTTCTAGTTCACCTACTGGTAACATCTCATCTGGTGCATTATCTGTTCCGGCAGCCAATAGTTCGGAAGCTTTTTTAAGTTCACGGTCGAATTCATAAATGTCTGGATGCATTTGTAGTGCCATCGCATTTATGCCTGCTAAATACAAGCCATCTATACTACGAATTCGCGACAATGCGACGTAGCCCATCCCGGGTGTAAAGGTTTTGCTCAGATCAATTTCGGCACCATCAAGACTCATTCCCTGACTTTTGTGAATCGTGATTGCCCAAGCCAGACGCAATGGAAGTTGAGAAACTTCGGCACGAACACGGCCATCTTCTTCTAATTTCCAGCTATGTGGTGCGACTTTTATGGTTCGATTATCCGTTAAGCGCACGAGAGGCTGGTCATCTCGAAAATCAACAACCTTACCACGGGTCCCATTGACAAATCCCATTGATGGATTGTTGGCTACAAACATTACTTCCGCGCCAGCCTTTAGTTCCAGATTTTCTGGCGCCAAAACACTGCGTCGCAGTTGCTCTACTTTTGCCATGGCTCCTTTGGTTGCCATGGTGTATTCAAAGACTTCGGCCTGTAGCGCGTTCAAATAACGTTGATTTAGATTGTCTATATCAACGTTGTGCGCGTACAAACGGGTTAATGGCTGATCACTCGTGGGACGTACACCAAGTCGCTGTTCTAACAATTCTTTGTGCGCCTCTTCCAAATCACCACTACGCATTGCCTCAAGCAAGTCAAGTAGCCCATCGCTTTGTTGACGATGTTGCTCGGTGATATAACAAATTTGAGGGTTTAACTCGTCCCACGATGCCGATTCATGAACAAAATCAACCGTATCGCTATCACGACTAATCGGCGGTAACTGGAACAAATCACCAACCAATATGATTTGCAATCCACCAAAAGACTTGTCACTTTTACGCAGTAATTTACAAACTTCGTTAACCATGTCTAATCGATGACCGTGTAACATAGAAACCTCGTCAATAACTAATACATCAGTACTGTTGTAACGTTTGACTAATTTGGCATTACCGGCTAACTGCTGTTTATCACGCGCACCCAAACGATCCCGTATACCAAGCCCCGACCAAGAATGAATGGTCGTCCCACCGATATGCGTCGCCGCAATCCCTGTACTGGCCGTAACTGCCACTGTTTTGCCATGCTTCTTGGCACGCCGAATAAACTCATTCAAAATATAAGTCTTGCCGGCCCCCGGTGGCCCCGTCAAAAACACCGCCTCTCCACCCAACATAACATTCAACGCCTGCTTCTGCCTCATCCCCCCAGTATACCACCCCCCTTGCTATCGGGTGCGACCCTGTGCATAATGGGAGTTATGCCGGGACGAAATGTTGTTAAGGAATATGTGCCAAAGAGTTATTATCATATTTATAATCGAGGCGTGAACAAGAATAATATTTTTCTGGATAAGCAGGATAGGGTTGTGTTTCTGGGGTTGCTCAAGCGATATTTAGGCGACGATGCGGAAAAGAAGGCAAACCGTGAACCGTATCCAAATTACGGCAATGATGTTCAGCTACTTGCCTATTGCCTGATGAATAATCACTTTCATTTTTTTGTATATCAAGAATCCAATATGGGAATCGCTAATTTTATGAAAAGTCTGACTGTCGCTTACAGCATGTATTTTAATAGACGATACAAGCGGGTCGGTGCTGTTTTTCAACAGCGTTATCGCGGAGTAAGAATTACTGATGATAGCCAATTTTTGCATATTAGCCGGTATATTCATATGAATCCCCAGAATTATGAACAATATGAGTGGTCAAGTTTGCCTTATTACCTTAATCAGAAAACAGCGAGCTGGATAAAGCCGGAAGTAGTGCTTGACGATTTTGATAAAAAAACTTATTTACGCTTTCT
>CAYGIR010000018.1:0-14070 GCA_964349985.1 uncultured Candidatus Saccharibacteria bacterium | reverse complement strand
TCGGTTTTGGGCAAAAAGGGCACTTTCTGGACCGCGGAGTTATTTTGCAAGAGGTATTAATAACAGTACTAGCGGTTTTACCGTCGTAGAACTGCTGATCAGTATGTCTGTTACCGCCATTTTGGCAGTTGCCATGTTAGGAATAATCATGAATTATTTCGTTGTCATTACGAGGGATAACTTACTGGTCGATATGACGGTCGACTCACAGAATTTACTCCGGGCAACTGTGGAAGAATTACGCTATGGTGCCGGCGTACGACAGACCAATACAATCTCTGACCCAAATAGTCCTGCGGGTGGTTGGAATACCAGCAACACCAACTTTGTGATAATCGTCGCCATACCAACACTTGATGCAAATAATAACTATATAGTTGATAGCTTAACGGGTCAGCCCTACAACAATGAATACGTTTACTTCAAGTCCGGTCTGAAATTATACAAACGCGTTTTGGCGAACCCTTCGGCAGTTGGCAATGTCGCGCGCACCACCTGCCCGCAAGCTGTTTCCAGCCCCTCATGCCCACAAGATAGAAATCTCAACGACTTTGTCAAAGACATGAACTTTACGCTATATGATCAAGACAACGCGATTACTGCCGATCCCCTGCTTGCCCGTTCGGTTTTGATAGACTTAGTGATGGAGCGTGACACTTTTGGCGCGCCATTAAGTTTGAGTAACAATATCCAGGTTACCTTGAGGAATGATTTCCAATGAAAATGAGTTTACTAGACTTACGCCATAACCAAAAAGGCTCACTACTTATTCCCTTGATTGTGATTGTCCCGATGTTGCTCCTGATCTTAACTTCATACATGAGCTTAAATGTTACCAGTTTCAAACTCGCTCGTCGCGACCAACAACGGACCCACGCTCAATTTGCTGTTGATGCTGGCGCGGAAATAGGCGTTCAATCCGTTAATGATGATAATGCCTGGACTGGCACGGGTGGCGAAGTTACATTGCATAATGACGGCTCAACTCGCACGACATATCAAATTACTGTTGTCGATAACGGCACGGAAAACAAAACCATGACCATAATCGGAAGAGCGTTTCGTCCCACATCCAGTACTACGGCCGAATCAACTGTGACATTAGCCATTAGCCTGCGTGCTGTTAGATCAGGACTATACAGCGTGGTTAGTGGCGTGGGTGGTCTAATTATGAGCAATAGTTCCAAAATCCTCGGAGGTGACGTATTCATAAATGGCAAAGTTACACTTTCCAATTCCGCCCAAATTGGCTTAACCTCCAGTCCTGTGAATTTAAGTGTCGCCCATCAATCCTGCCCCAATCCCGCGACCGCTACCTATCCGGTTGTCTGCAACAATGGCGAAAATGGTCAACCCATTACATTCAATAACACCGCCCACATCTATGGAACCGTCAAAGCCAATAATCAAACTGATGGGACTAGCATGAGCCTGCCTGGACTACAAACTCCACATTGTTTAGTCCCCACAGCCGGACCCAACTGTATCACTCCAGAGGCTTTGCCTCCACACGATCGAGACGCCCAAAAAGCCGCCATCGCCACAACTATAACCGGAGCCTCGGCAGGCTGTTCCAGTGGCACAAAAACCTGGGCAGCCAATCTAAAAATTACCGGAGATGTGACAATATCAAATAGCTGTAAAGTAACAGTCAGTGGTAATGTTTGGATTACGGGCAAATTAGAGATCAAAAATTCAGCCGAGATAATTGTAAGCAACGCACTAGGAACCACTCAACCTGTCGTAATGATAGATGGAGCTTCGGCGGAATTTAGTAATAGTTCTGTTTTGCGCAGTAACGCTAGTAGTACTGGCTTTAAGATCATAACCTACAGGAGCAATGCCTCGTGTTCGCCAGATTGCGCAGACGTAACAGGTACGGATTTATATAATTCTCAGAGCAATACGACAATTCAACTGGATAATTCGGCGTCAGGTCCAAACACCATATTTTACTCTCGCTGGACAAAAGTACTGGTCAAAAATAGCGGTCAAATAGGTGCTTTAGTCGGTCAGACGGTTGAATTATCAAATAGTGGCACAATCACGTTCGGCTCTTCAACAGGCACGGGAACTGTATTTTGGGTAATCGATAGCTATCGTCGGCAGTTCTAACTTGTATATTATCTGTTATACTAACGATAAAGCTTGTTATGCTTTGATGGGCAGCATTCTAAACAATGAATAATACTTACTTCTACCAGGATAAGCCGATTTTTGGTCTTGATGTTGGTTTTTCAAGTCTGAAGGTTATGCAACTTAATGTACGCGAAAAACAGCAAGTAGTTATAGGTTATGGCGTCAGTGGTTTTGATGCTGATGCAATCAAAGACGGTATAATAATAAACCCTGAAAAAATTGCCAAAGTGGCTTATGATCTTTTTGATAAACAGTTAGTCGGAGAAATCACAACCCGTCGCGTCGTAGTTGCAGTACCCGCAGCACGCTCTTTTACTAGAACTATAACGCTTCCTAAGCTCAATTCCAGTGATTTAACCGAAGCAATTAACTTGGAGACTGAGCAATATGTGCCTGTACCACTAGAAGAACTCTATGTTGATTATGCCATTGTTAGGAAAACCGAAAAAGAGCAGGAAATCCTCACCATTGCAGTTCCAAAAAAAATAGTTGATTCGTATGTACGGTTGACCAATCTACTCGGGTTGGAAATTGTCGCCGTTGAAACAACCATCAGTTCCGCCAGCCGATTATTCGTACAAGCCGAGCGCAGTGATATACCTACCGTATTGATTGACCTTGGCTCACTGTCATCAGATATCACCATCTATGATAAAGCCCTCATTGTCACTGGCACAGTACCGGGTGGAGGTGATAATTTTACAACAATGATTGCAAATAAATTGGGCGTAACTCGCGCGGAAGCGCATGTTATAAAAACTAAATATGGTCTGGGACTAAGCAAAAAACAACGCGAAATCACCGAATGTCTCAGCCCGATCCTGGAGCAAATGCTCAAAGAGATCCGCCGCATGATTCGCTACTACGAAGAAAGATCCGGAACCCAACGCAAAATTGGTCAGATTGTCACAATGGGTGGAGGCGCTAATATGCCCGGTTTATCAGAGCACATGACTAGTGCGCTTCGTTTACCCGTACGTATGTGCGACCCCTGGCAACATATGAATTTTAATGGTCTACAACCGCCAAATACGGTGGAAAAATCCATGTATGTAACCGTTGCGGGTCTGGCACTTATGAATCCTGAGGAGATATTTTCATGATTAATCTCTTGCCCCCTGATGTAAAGCAAAATATTACCTATGCTAGACGTAACACAAAACTACGCAAATGGAGTATTTCTATTTTTGCCACAATGATAGGCATTATGCTTATTCTAGCCGTTGGTTATATCTATTTACGACAATCAATTCAATCTTTTACCACACAGGTAGAACTAGCTAATCAAAACCTCAAAGCCCAAAAACTAGAAGAAACTCAGGCTGAAGTACAGGATCTTACAGATAGCTTAAAACTAGTTGTACAAGTATTACAGCGACAAATATTATTTTCCAAGCTTATACAGCAAACTGGCGCGGCACTACCCGGTGGTTCAGTACTTACCAACTTAAGTATCAATAAAATCCAAGGGGGGCTGGATCTACAAGCAGGCGCCACAGATTACCAAACAGCCACTCAGGTCCAACTAAATCTTCAAGATACAAAAAACAAGATATTCGAAAAAGCTGATCTAATTAATATTCAATGTTTGGACCCAAAATCTGCCGGCACACAGTCTTTTTCTAGTCAATATCCCTGTACGGTCCAGGTAAGAGCATTGTTCGCAAAAAATAGTTCTTTCTCGCTAATTAATACCACCCCAGGCACGGGAGCCAAACCATGAACCCTAAAAAAGTATTCTACATAATGATTGGCGCATTAGGACTGTTAGGATTACTAGTTATCGCCACTATCGTATTCGGCGATATTTTGCTAAAAAAACAATCTCTGAAACTTATGAGCTTAAAGCTTGATAATCAGATCATTGAATCCCAGCAGACTTCACTTGTGCAAGCAAAAAAAGATATAGATAAATATAGTGAACTACGGGATATTGCAAAACAAATTGTCCCGCAGGATAAAGATCAGGCTAGAGCAACTCGTGAAATAGTCAACATAGCCTCTCAGGCAGGTATAAAAATCGCTAGCATTGGCTTCCCCGCATCGACTTTAGGACAACCTGTTCCTAAGGCTGCGGCCCCAGCAAACGATACAACCGAATCAACTAAACCAACAGCCCCAGCAGCTCCACCGGTAACTCAGACTAAGCCGGTTGAAGGAATTAAGAATTTATTGCAAATTGATATAGTCATAACTTCGGATACTGCCAAACCTGCAACGTATCCTATGCTAATTGACTTTCTAAGCCGACTCGAACAAAATCGTAGAACAGCCCATGTCTCCAACATATCCATTCAACCAGACGCGACCAACCACAATTTACTAAACTTTACACTAACCCTTACACTATACATAAAACCGTAGACGGATTTTGACGCTATGAAAATTGATATTAAACAACTACTCAAAAAAATACAGCCGTTGGTTGCATTACTCAAACGATATACCGTTTTTCTTTATATCATGATAGTTCTAATTATATTTGGATTATTGGTGTTTAGGATTAGACAATATAGCAATATCGAGCCCAGCGAAGATGCCATAGGAGAAAAACTCAAAACAGTACAGCGCCCCAAAATAGATAAAACGGTGCTAGAAAAAATTGAACAGCTAAAAGACCAAAATATTCAGGTTCAATCATTATTTGACCAAGCTAGAAACAACCCTTTCAGCGAATAACCTGACACGACTTTCGCACTCGTAGCCGTTCAGATTTGATCTGGGGTAATGGCAAGGCGCGAATTTACTGCCCTAGTTGCCGTATTTGACCAAATTACGCTCATGCGCGCCTACGATATCTTTGGCACGATTATAAGGATCTGGCGTATACATAAACGTATAGTTTTGCTGCTCTCCAGCCGTTTCAATCACTAGTGTGCCGAAGTTAAAGACTCTGGCAAAGATTCCTTTTTGTGTAACAGTAACGTCTTGGACATCCCCAATACTTAATTGGGAAATTTTTCGATCAAATATGGTTATATGTAAAAACTGCGAAATTTTCTCTGACGTTACCAATACAACATCGCTTCTGTATAGATAAGCACTGATCGCTGTCATAACTACGGTTATGAAAATTAATAATACGCCGACTAATATGATTATTGGGCGAAGCCCAGATAATTCAATTCCCGCCTCCAACGGGTCTCCATTTGAAATGGTCATTAAAATAATCATAACTATGAACATGGCTAGAGTAACGAATGTACCGACAAAATAAATTATTGCCAAACCAAATGGATGTTTTCTGATCTCGCAAATAAGATCTTCGTTTTCATCAAACTCAATCAGCTTAAAAATTTGTTTGGCATGGTGAGTCAATTGATCGGGATGCATATGTGGCATGACTAAATAATCATACCAGAGTTATTTGATCCTTGCTTTGTGATTTCTTACCAAGGTGTATATATCCCTTATTGGTAACTTTGCGTCCCCTAGGAGTACGCTCTAATAATCCGATCTGCATCATGTATGGCTCGTAGAAATCTTCAATCGTGGTACGTTCGTCGCCCGTTAAAGCTGCAATAGTATCCAACCCAACTGGTCCACCATTATAGTGTTCGATAACCGACTCAAGTACTCGACGGTCCGCAGGATCAAGCCCTAAAGAATCGATTTCTAGCAACGCCAATGCCTGGTTTGCAATATTCTGATCAATAATTCCATCAGCATTTACATCAGCATAGTCACGAACCCGTTTAAGCAATCGATTCGCAATTCTAGGCGTGAGTCGTGCCCGCTCAGCAAGATGCTCGGCTGCATCCGGACTAATTTGTACTTTTAAGATACTCGCCGCGCGCATGATTATCTGCGCGATTTCTGTCCGTGTATAAAATTCCAGTCTGTGCTGCAAACCAAACCTATCTCTCAGCGGTGCCGCAAGTGCCCCAGTTCTGGTGGTCGCCCCAATTAGTGTAAATTTGGGCAAATCCAAGCGCAAGCTTCGTGCACTTGGACCTTTGCCAAGCATAATATCAAGCTTAAAATCCTCCATCGCGCTATACAAAACTTCTTCCACACTACGATGAAGACGATGAATCTCATCAATAAACAAAATGTCACCGTCTTGAAGATTGGTGAGCAGGCTGGCTAAATCTCCTGCTCGCTCAATAGCCGGTCCGCTGGTTATGCGAATATTAGCACCCATTTCATTAGCTATCACGCTAGCTGTGGTGGTTTTGCCGAGTCCTGGAGGTCCGTACAGCAAAACATGGTCAACAGGCTCGCCACGTTTTTTGGCGGCCGCTATAGCTAATTTTAAGTTTTTGACGAGACGGACTTGCCCGATATAACTGGCAAAGTCCTTAGGTCTTAGCGTCACCTCGATTTCTTTTTCCGGTGTATTATCATCCGGTGGATCTGGTTGTACAATCCGTTCAATCATAATGAAACACCCCTCAAAGCGTGTTTAACTCGGTCTTCTACGGTCATTTTACTATCTACACCATTCAGTGCTCTGGTAGCATCAGGCACCGCAAAACCCAGTGCAATTAGTGCCTGCAAAGCCTCGTCTTCCAAGGTCGGACCTTGCAAGAAATCGGTAGCACCTTCTGCGCTCACCAAGCCTACTTTGTCCTTCAGCTCTACTATAACCCGCTCGGCTACTCGTTTGCCTACCCCGCTTGCCGCCTGTATGAACTTGGTGTCACCTGCCGCAATAGCCGACCTGACTGCCTGAGTAGAACCAACACCCAGTATATTTAGGGCCATTTTTGGACCAACACCGTTAACGTCTAGTAGCTGCTCAAATAAGCGTTTACTCTCTAAACTACTAAAACCATACAGATCATGGCTGTTTTCTCTGATATGTTCATGCACGTACACCTTTGCTTGGTCGCCAACTGCGTAGCGACTAAAATCTTCATTGGTAACAAGTAGGCCAAACCCCACTCCCCGCACGTCAATAATCAGTAGCTCAGCCAACTTTTCGGCAATAGTACCATTAAGTGTCGCAATCATTAATACTATTATGTCACACTTAGCACTGGACAACCCGCCTTTGTAGTCTTATAGTTGTAATTGCATATAATAAAAATGAAAGATTTTGAATGAAAAACCGAATAATATGGAAAATGTTTGCTCTAAACATATTAACTCTGGGCATTTACCGTCTGTACTGGTTTATAAAAACCCGCAAAGAAATGATGACGATAAACCCGAATATCAAGATTTTGTCTCCATGGTTCTTTGTTATCCCTGTTATCGTTGTTGTGGTCGCATTTAGCGTATTAATTGTGAATGTAGTTCAGAATATTAGCCGTGTCCCATCATACTGCGACAGTTACACAACGAGCCAAAGTTCCGAGCAAACCATTCCGGCAGAATGCGAAGCAAACCCTGGCATATGGCAAATTCTTGTATTTTATTTAGCGATTTTTATCGTAGGACCAATAATTGCAGTCTGGCTGTGGGGTTATTCTAAGGGTGTAGAAAAAATAACTAACGAAAAAACCAGTTTCGCGATGGCTATGATCGTTTTGCTATTAGTGCCAGATGGTATTGATATCCTAATAATTCAGGATGGCTTCAATAAACTTAATCCTGTCACTCCAGCTACTGTCTGATCGACATATTGCAACAAATAGCTGTGGCTAGGGCATCGGCGCAATCATCTGGCTTGGGAATTTCTTTTAACCCCAATATTACCCGCACCATTTCTTGAATTTGCTTTTTATCGGCTCGACCATAACCGGTCAGAGCCTGTTTGATCTGCAAGGGGGTGTATTCGTGTAGTTCCATATTGTGTTGCTTGCCAAGAAGCAAAACCACGCCTCGGGCTTGTGCCACCGTCATAGCGGTCGTAACATTTTGAGCAAAAAACAGTTTTTCTACCGCCATTACTCGAGGATTGAACTCCTTGATTATGCTCGACAACTCATCATAAATTGTCAGCAAACGCACAGACGTATCTTCGTGAACAGCGGTACGAATAACACCAGCGTCAACCAAATGTGCCTTGTTTTTAGCATCAATATCAATAATTCCAAAACCCAATATCCCTGTACCAGGATCTATACCTAAGATTCTCATAGGTTTCTAAACACCAAGTAGTTCCCCCGGGATATCAAAGTTTACATGTGTCGTGGTTACATCAGCTTGATCGTCCAGCGCATCCATGAGGCGCATGATTTTTCCGGCCGTAGCTGGGTCATTTATTTCTACCGTATTATTCGGTACATAAGTTAATTCGGCCTCTACTACCTCAATTCCCACGATGTCTAGATGATCACGTACCTTGGCTAGTTGTTTTGGATCGGTATAAATTATTGATTCTGCACCCTCCTCTTGTATGTCCTCCGCGCCAGCATCTAGAGCTTGTAGCAACAGGGCATCTCCAACACCCTTGACCCTAATCATACCTTTGTGGTCGAACTGGAAAGCCACCGCTCCCTTTTCGGCGATGTTACCGCCATGTTTAGAAAACGCTAATCGAACTTCCGGATAGGTACGATTAATATTATCGGTGGCACATTCAACCAGGATTGCCACACCGCCAGGACCATAGCCCTCATACAAAACTTCTTGCAACTGTATGGCGGATTTATCACTAACGCGATCAATGGCACGCTGGATATTTGCCATCGGCATGTTGGCACTCTTGGCTTTATCAATCGCCAGACGCAATGAAAAGTTAGTGTCCGGATCGACGCCACTACGGGCCGCAATCGCAATCAAATTGCCAAGTTTTGTAAAAATTGCGCCACGAGCCGCATCCTTGACGCCTTTTTGCCTTTTAATCGTTGACCATTTACTGTGTCCACTCACAATTCATCCTCCTTTGATTCTACGATGATTATACGCTTTCTATCTGTTATACGCCACAAAACTAATACAAACAAACCAACACACGCATAAATATACAACATCAAACCAAGCGACAGTTGCCTCCGCGCAAGCGCATTTGGAATGCGTGACATCAATTGGGTCATATCAAGCATATAGGTTAATAAAATACGGGCAGGTAACGCAAACAGCCCTGCAAGTACTGGCACGAACATGCCAGCAACACCCGCTACCAAAGCCACTAGCATTGCTAATGGCACTAGTGGCACTAACAACAAATTCGCAACCAATGCGACCAAAGAAATTTGATCAAATATATACAAAACAAACGGTATCGTCATTATTAGCGCACATAAACTCTCTGTGAACAACCCTGTCAAGACTTTGGGTTCTTTTGTGCCAAATACGCGTCTATTTATTAATGGCGCCACAACAATCACGCCAAAGAACGCCAAAAATGAAAGATACCAACCAATATCGCTCCAAATATAAAATGGATTCCAACCCGCAGTTATAACTGCCGCTATAGATAGCAATAACAGTGGTCTAAATTGCCTGCCATAATACCAAGCCCACACGCTCAAACCGCTCACAATTGCCGCTCTGACAATTGAAGCACTAAAGCCCGTCATCAGCAAAAACAGCATCATCAAAACTAATGATATGAGAGTTATTTGATACTTTGATCGCCCAGCAAGCAAACGACGAACTCCGCGCATAATTATCGACAGATTGTAACCGGAAACGGCAATTATATGAGTCAACCCAACAATGGATAGTTGGGTCGTGACAGAATCTGGTAATGTATTACGTTGTCCTATTAATAAGCCCAAACCAAATGATGCCAGTGGTTCTGGCAAAGCCGTTTCGGTCCCCGCCACAAATCTCCGTCTGAGTCCATCAATAGGTGAGTCAATCCTACCCAACACTTTTAGCTCGGCAAAGCTCATCCGTAACTGTCGACTGCCTCTGGAGGAGAAAATTTTGCCTTCAATTTGCACAATGTCTCCTTTGTAAATAGCTGGCTCGCCAAAACCGGCAATCAACAATCTCCCTGGCAAAATTTCATCTACAGGATCTCTGACATGCAAATTACTGGCATCAAAAGACAAGCTCTGGCGATCATCATAAACTGCGTCACTATCGGCCTGAACCGTTGCCACAATATGCTGACCCGTCAATGATTCCAATGGTTTAAGACGCTGCAAAAACACCTGCCCACGCCACCACCCCAGTACAAATCCTAGTAAGATTATGCTAATAAACACCGTGGCACGCGACCGGACAATGGTTATGACAAACAGAATCCAAACGATTATCAATAACAGCTCGGGCAGTATAATCTTAGTCCGAGCAAACCCCAGCCCACCCAAAAATGCCAATAATCCAATGGTTATTACAGTGGTCCGCCGAAATCTGAACCGTCCTCCAAACATATATCACCAGTTTACGACAGATTGACTTTTTTCAAAAAATACAGATAATATAAGAAGTTATTTTCCTTATTTTCAAAGGAAGAAAAGCAACCCGCCATAGTGCGGGCCCGTAGCTCAGTAGGTTAGAGCAGCGGCCTTTTAAGCCGCGTGTCGTGGGTTCGAATCCCACCGGGCCCTCCAATTTGACCTTCTGGCAATTTTTGCTTGCAGAATAGTTGGATTGGGCTTATTCTTATATCAACATCAGGCTCGTATATAAACTAAGGAGTTCATAAAATGAAAAATCGTAATCCAATTGCAGTCGTATTATTGTCGTTTATAACACTTGGTATTTATAGCATCTATTGGGAGGTCAGCACCAAGGGTGAAATGAACAAACTTGGTGCCGAAATTCCAACCGCATGGCTTATACTTGTGCCCTTTGTGAATATCTGGTGGCTCTGGAAATATTCTGAAGGGGTGGAGAAAGTTACTGGTGGCAAACTATCTGGCATACTAAGTTTTGTATTGCTATGGCTGGCTGGGATTATCGGCCAAGCGGTTGTGCAGGATTCATTTAACAACATTGCATCTAACCCTGTTCCAACACCCGTGCCCGTTGCACCGGTTGGATCGACCGCACCCACGACATCAACACCAGACATCACCCCGCCTAACAACGAAACCATTATCCCCCCAACAATCTAATGACGTTTTTTTCCGGTGGGTCCGTGATGCTTTGGACGCATGACCCACATCACTAGTACGTGCAAACCGGCGATTCCGGCGATTAGCGTGTCATGAGCTTGGCGTAACACGCTCCCAGCATTTGTCTCATAAATAGCTCCCTGCACGCCTGGCGTGAGAATCGGTAGCAAAAAAGTAAGAAGCAAAATACTGTTCGCCACCAGTAGAAAAAATTGAAATGGCAGAGCATTTGTGGACAATGTTTTTTTCATTAAATATAAGGTGAGAATAAATGGTATTAACAAAAGAACGACATTTGCCACAGTAGCCGGTTGGTCTATCCGAATAAACGAGCGCAAAACCAGCTCCGCCGGCTCCCCTAAAAATGTCATCCAAAAATACCCCGTGACAATACTCACAAACACATAAAGTGGCTTAACTCTAAGAAGCGTGATCAGTAACAAGGGTAGACCCGCCAGGATTGCCAAAATTATATGTGTAGACATATAACAATGATAGCAAAGTGCTACTGTTTTTCACTCATATATAAGCTGGTCACCCAGTTTTAGTCCCATCGCTTCGGACGTACCGGCCCTTAGTTCCAGCACGTAAGTGGCGGGTTGAGTCGGGCAAAAGTTTTCTGGATATGAGGCTGGAGCAACATTTTGCTTTTGGTAAATCACCTGCTTGCTGGCATCAAACCATACAATGTCGATATTGAAATGCATATCTTTCATCCAAAAACAAGCTGGATCGGGCTCAGGAAAAACAAACAACATACCGCGACTGCCTAGCAACTCTCTCCGTCCAGACAAACCCTTGGACTGCGCTCCAGGCGTATCCACAATTTCAAGCCCGATACTTCGACCACCCAACTTGCCAACAATATCATTTTGTCCAAGATCGGGTGCCGTGGCATCATTTGTGATTAATAAAACGATTAAGGCACTGATCAACAATACCCCAAAAATAGATTTCCAGGTTAAATCACGTTTGAGTCGGCGAGTTTTAGGCGCCAATTTTGTCTTTGCGCTGTTTGCTTTTGGCATTCTGCTCTATGTATTCAATTATTTTTGTGGTCAAATCCCGCTTGGTAACTATTTCTGGTGTCTTAAGACTGACTGACGAATTAACCTCCAAGACCAATGAGCCTCGTTTGGATCTCATCATATCAACCCCACAAATTGGCAAGCCCATGGCTTTGGCCGCCCTAATAGCCGTTTTTTCTTCTTCTGGTGTTAGCTTTACCGCGCTCCCAACGCCACCTTGATGAGTATTCGAACGAAAATCGTCGGTCAGACTTTGGCGTTTAATACTGGCAACCACTCTGCCGCCCACAACGATTGCCCTAATATCCGTACCGGCGGATTCTTCTACATATTCCTGTACCAAAAAGTTAACACCCTCCACATAAAACGCCTGCATTACCGCCTTGGCGGCCTTGCGGGTTTCAGCAAGCACCACTCCATTGCCGTGAGTTCCACGCGCCACTTTGATAATTACAGGCGCACCACCAGCCATTTCAATAACTTCATCAAATTCGGATGTCTCACGAGCAAAAACTGTCTTGGGCACACCTACCCCATATTTCGCTAACAATTGATATGAACGCAGTTTGTCACGAGAACGTACAATCGCAATTGAGCTTGCCGTCGTAAAAACACCCCGCATCTCAAATTGCCGGACTACTGACGAGCCATATTTTGTCAAAGATTGGGCAATCCGTGGTATTACAGCATCAACATCGTGCAAAGACTCGCCCTTGTAGTAAATCATGGGGTTGCCTTTTTCGATTGTCATGTAACATTTAGCGTAGTTGATAATTCGAACGTCGTGTCCGCGGGCGCGTGCTACTTCTTTCAATCTTTTGCTTGAGTAGTTTCCAGGGCCTTTGGATAAAATTATAATATTCATAATAAACTGTTATCTCCATTAAATTCTTCGTCGGGTAATGGTTCACCAGTCGCTACATCAACAACAAAACGTTTTCTCAACATCTTGCGACCAATAAGCGCAGAATACGTCTTTAATTCTCTGTTTGCAAGCGTAAAATTTGACTTGATGAGTTTGTCCTTAATCCGCACGCGCAAAAAAACACTATACCTATCTTGTTTATGTCCAAAGGAGTTTTCTACCTCAACGACTTTATATTCTTTTGTTTGCAATTCCTTGCCACTATAATTCGGTGATTTGGGTCCAAGCAAGGTAAAGTGCAATACGCCGTCTTTTTCATAAATGTTGGTTGCCCAAATCGATGATCTGTAAGCTCCCGTATCAATTTTGGCATGCAATCCAAATACATCACCATCAACAAAATCAACCAGCTCGACCCGTCCTATAATCGTGCTACTAACGTCCTTCATTATTCCTCTTCCTGCAATTCAGTATGACTTTCTATAAAATTAACGAACAACGCTTGTTTTTGAGGCACGCCATAACCGGTGGCAAAAGCCGGAGTCGAATTGACCTCGAGAACATAGGGCTTCCTAGTTGATTTATCGACAAGAATATCAACTCCGCTAATTTCCCGTTTCAATATCTGTGCCGCCTGCCGCGCATAGACAAGATACTCCTTGGGCAGGCTCGCAACATCGACAAACGAACCACTCCCCCCCTGGGAGGTATTATTCAAATGAGTTCCTTCCTGCGCTTTACGCATAAATACCAGCGGTGGCAAGTCTATGCCGGCAAACAAAAAACGATAATCACCGTCATTTGGCAAAAAATTCTGGATGACATATTCTTTTCCCGAAGGAGCGGATCGCAAAATACCCACTGCTTCTTCGGGAGTGTTGATTAAATGGTTATCATCACCCTTCGCGCCATCATCGGCTTTCATAATAAGTGGGAAAATAAAATTACTAGGCAAACGACTTTCGGTCAATAGTTGTATCAGCAATGCTTTCTTAACAAAAAACGTGTCAGGAACCGTCACCCCACCGAACGCCAGCCGACACATTTGCGATATCTTACCCCAAGCAAGCCCCGCATCAACTTCTTGGTTATAAAAATCAACGCCCTTTTGTTTTAAGTAAAAAGCTATCAACGA
>CAYGIR010000017.1:0-14257 GCA_964349985.1 uncultured Candidatus Saccharibacteria bacterium | reverse complement strand
TTGCTAGTGCTCGTGCACGTTCTATTTGGTATATTCCATCAATAGAGCGAAGTGTACATGGTCCGTCTAATCCAGAAAAGGCACGGCTAACCTACGACGTATTACGAGCAGTAAAAGCCTTAAACACAATAGGCGGTGTAGACCTACCTACTCAAAATGTAAGTGAGAAGTCTGTTGCAACTAAGACTAAGAGATTAGCTCAAACGCTGGTATCTGTCGTTGTTGCTCACCCTAAAAAGTTATACCTACCAGCAGATAGGTTTGTAGATGAAACTGCAAGTGATACTGCTAGTCTATTTCCCGTAGATACATACACCCGTACTCAAGCATTAGGCTTGGGTCAATTACGTCGTTTTTGGCAAGAAAGGTCTATGAAGCTTTACGCAGACAAAGCGGAGGAAATAGTTGATAGTGCCGATACATTGCCAGAAATAGACACTGAAGCTTGGGTTAGCCAACTCCGTAGAGAACGCTTAGGTATGTGGACACCTCAAGAGAGACAAGATTTTAGTGATTTCCTGCACAGTGCTACACAAGCAGCTTATGAGCGTGCAATAGAAGCAGGCTATACAGAAAAAGATTTTCGCCTCCCAGACCCCACTTAAATCGTACTTATACCATAACGAGGTAACAGGTTTATTTTACCCAGATTAGCCCTAAAAACCTCCCTTACATGCTCCAAATGCTCCACAGAGGGTATAAAAAGCCGTTCACTATTTATTAACAGGGATGCTAAGCTACTGCTCTCATAATTTTCCACCAGATTTTCACCCCCTAACGTCATTTCTTTACTAGACTGTTATCCAACGTGCTTTATCACAAGTTCGTCATATTGGTCTTTGTCAAACCTCACTTCAGGATCAGAATCTACAGGCTCAACGATGTTATCCTTATTGAATTTTGGCGTGTTGATAACAAGCATTACTAAATCGTCTTTTGGAATCGTAAAGTGTGTGGTGTTTGGAGGCGTAACAACTACTGAACCTTTTTCTAGTTCGATTTCCTGACCACCAACAACCGTTAACCCCGTACCTTGGATAACAAAGTAGATTTCTGTTTCACGACCCTTGTGATAATGGGGATACGCAACATCAACTTCTCTCATGTCGCTAATTGCGTAGGAGCCGAAATGTTTGGGGAATGGTGATTCTAGTTCATAGACTGGTCCACATTGTGTAATCTTTGGTTGTTTTCGCCCAACCTCTTTTTGCCAATCTTCTAACTTATCAGCGTACTTTCCCCAAAGTTCTACGATTGAGTCTATATCATACATACGTTAATTATGACACAACCTCCTACGAATAACTAAGCAACTTAAAGGGGAGTTTCTTCCTCTTTAATGACACTAAATCTCTTGAAAACCCAGCGAAATCAACTGAAATTTGAGAAATATGTACTGAAACTAAACACCACTTTATTCTGGTGAAAAGGGTTTCACCCCACGATAATAATTTATGTGTTCTGGTATTTTTTGTACCGCAGTCCTACTAATGCCCTCTTTTTAGGAGCAGTTTCAAATCAGTTAATAGTCCTTGCAATGAGCCACCGGCTCATCTCACCCGAAACTACATCTTTCAAAACAAGTTTTGAAGAGTAGGTTTCCTTGCGAAATGCCACCGGCATTTCTCACCCTGTTGCGGCAATAGGCGTTCGATTCCATGAAATCATGAAAAAAACCCAGCAAGGGCTGAGCTGTTTTCATGGTGAACTATGTGAAGTCGAAATTGAACGCAATCTGTACTGAATTACTTGAGGTATACAGCTACATGAGAGCTATAACAGCGACAGAGTACATTCTAGCTTAGAGTAGAACCATAGTCTATTCTAGCTAGTCATTCTCCAAGCCTCTAATTTATTACCAAAAGTGAGCCAGTGATTGAGCACAATCGCCCCAAACCCTATATACATATTATACAATATCGGGCTTTTAGTAATTATAGAACAGGTCGTTCAATACCAAGATTTTCCCAGTATGCGTCTGGGATTTCAGCTAGTCCTGAAACAGCAATCTTGTCCGTCTTGCCACCATTAACTAAATTACTGCCCCAAGAATCTTTTCGTACTCTGCCTGAATGGTTAATTACATACAGGTGGTCGCCAGCGTGAACGAGTGCTTTTACAGTATGTGAATCTACTTTTATGTAGCCGTCTTCAACACCTTGCCAGTCGCCAGCCTTAGTAACAAAATCATCTGTACTCATTTCAGTTGCAGTAGTTACTTCGTCTGAATAAGTAACACTTTCTTCTTCGCCGTCCTTCTTAGTTTCGGTAACTGAAAGTGTGAGTACTGTTACGGTAGGATTATCTTCGGGCTTAATAACGTGCTTCATCATTTCGCCAAAGCGGAAGCCATTACTCCAATCCATACGCTCAAGTGTGCCTTCACTAAGATATTTAGGCTCTGCTGGGTGTGGTTCAAGCAGTTCAGCCCACCGAGCTGGGGCTTCTGCTTCGTATTCACGGTCGAAGTTTCCGCCCGTTGCATAAGCTACATCTGCGTGGCTATCTATGGAACAGCCTAAGGCTACCGCTCCAATACCTTCATTAGCGTCTACACGATGCAGTACGCCTTTCTTGTAGCCGTCAAGAAATATGTACATACCATCTGTTCCGTGCCGACCGTGTTTGTCTAAATTACCGTCAATTAAAACGGTGTTTGCGTTACCTACACTCGCAGGAAAATCAGTATCTTCTACTACTCTGTGTCCGTCTTCACGAGTATCAACAGAACCAACAACTTGACCACCATTAGCTTCGACAAATCCCGTTAGTCGCTCTAACTTACGAGCGTCATCTTCAATAATAAAAACCCTAGCTTCACTTGGCTTCATTCAAAAATTCTCCTATTGAGCATATTATACTATATTCTAACAGCTTATGCCAATATTTTTCGGCGATATACTGTACTTCTTTACCACTTTCTTTCCAGCAACTTAGTCTGGTCTTGCTCTACGACTGAAACTGACGGATTATCCCAATTGAACTGATGAAATACGCTAATAGCTGCTTCTCTCGCCAACTCCTTAAAATCCGTCCTAAGTTCTTTGTTACTAAGTTTTCTATCAGTAAATACGGGCACTTCGTCTTGGAAACATTCATATCCCATAGACAAACCAATCCGTGACCTATCAAGAACGGTTAGCTTACGATTTTTTGTACCCTTGAGCGTAATGCTCAAGTAGATGCCGTCAAGAAAATAAGAGGTCTGCATTAAATTGCGTAAGAAAGCGAATATCTCCGTAAGGGTATATGTTGTCTCGGGAACATCTAGGACAGTATTTGGCTCAATGTTTTGCAGTGCTGGGTTATTGTAACCACCAACCTCCGCATATCTGTCTTCTCTAACTCCAAGTAGATGGGTAAACTTGCCTGACTGATGAAAACGCCAAGCCTCATTGTGGATCTCCCATTGTATCCAAGCCTCAACAGCACTACTTACGTTATATATCTTCTGATGGGGCAGCGTTGCGTCTTGAGGACAATGTGGATAGTCCCAGCCCCTATACTGAACTTTGTTATCCAAAACAAATTGCTTGAGTTGTGGAAGTGTTAAAGCTCCATTTTCATCAGCCAATTTTTCAACTGTCTTTGCAGGATAAAAACTAATATGCCAATAGCCAGCAGATTTTACCTTTTGAATTGTGCTATCAAAATCCATTACTCTAAGTCCTTGTTAATTTCTTTGTAGTACTGAACAACATTCTGCTCTGTCGTTTTTGTGAAACCTCTTGTGTCAAGCTCCACCTTTTCCTTATCGGCTGCCATTTTTAGTATCTCTCTTAGCTCTAAGTCCGTTGCTTTTATTGTGGCAGGTGATGAGCTTTTACCACGCACATACAGTTCGTCTTTTACTAAAACACCGTTTTCTTGACCATTCTTCTTGCACAAGTTTGGTGTTTCCTCAAACTCACTTACAGCAATAACCGCAAACTTATGATTGTCATATTCGGCTACCCCAATCTGAAAATCAACATACCCATATACAAAACCATCTATCGCACCTTTGATAGCTTCATAGTCCTCAAATGAGCCTAGCAGTGTACCATCTAGACCTTTAAGGTCAGCTTTGTGGTCAGTTGTTTCATCTACTCCAATAACAACGTAACCACCACCTTTGGTGTTTGACATACCTATAACTGCACGAATTACTTTCTCTTTAGCCCAGTTAGAAGTTGTGTCAGTCCAAGCAAACGGTGGCTTAAACTCTACGTCCCTACGTTCGTATGTTGATGCTTCAAAGATTTGGCTAGTAATTGCGTCATCTAAGGGCTTCACTTCTTTTTCTCAATTCTCTTTGGCGGTTTTGCCACAAGTATTCCTTCGGGACGGAAACCAATAGTTGTTTCATATTCTTGACCGTGTATGTCTTGATAAAGAATACGCACATCATTTCTAGTAGGAGCATCCTTGCGAACCATATTTGCTTCCTTGAAAATCTTCACATCTTCTAGATTTGAAGGATTAAAATAAGCATAAAAGTTTCCAAATCTATTGTGATGGTCTGCTGTGCCGTCTTCATAGAACTCAATATCTACTTGTCGTTCTTCGCTAGGAATCAGTGTATTATTCTGGTCTGATAAAGCGAACTTAAACACTAGTTTCTTACCATTAACCTTGAATGCCGTTGGTAAAATGCGTATTGCAACAGCAGTCCCATATCCTACATTTCTTATAGTAAGCCTGTGATTTCTTTCTTCGTCATCATCACCGTTCCTGATGTAGAGCATCATTGCTGGAAGAAGTTGTAAATCCTTCTGTTCGGTGTTAATTTTCCTAATCTTGTAGGTTTCGTATGTATACCAAATAAGGACGCCGAACGTCCCAATAAGCGATAACTTATAAATAAAATCAAACACATCCATTACCCCCACATAATAACAGGGATAAATAGCATTATCCACAGGGATGGTCAATTACTCACATTTGCTCAAAAAACCCGTCCTTCGTGCTCCAAATGCTCCACAGAGGGTATAAAAAGCCGTTCACTATTTATTAACAGGGATGCTAAGCTACTGCTCTCATAATTTTCCACCAGATTTTCACCCCCTAACGTCATTTCTTTACTAGACTGTTATCCAACGTGCTTTATCACAAGTTCGTCATATTGGTCTTTGTCAAACCTCACTTCAGGATCAGAATCTACAGGCTCAACGATGTTATCCTTATTGAATTTTGGCGTGTTGATAACCAGCATGACTAAGTCGTTCTTAGGAATTGTAAAGTGTGTAGTGTTTGGAGGTGTGACTACCACTGAACCTTTTTTTAGTTCGATTTCTTCGCCACCAACGACTGTTAGCCCCGTACCTTGTATGACAAGGTAAATTTCGGTTTCGCCATTCTTGTGATAATGGGGGTATGCAACAGCAACATCTCTCATGTCGCTAATAGCAAATGATCCGAATCTTTTATGTAGAGGTGATTCAGGCTCATACACTGGTCCACATTGTGTTTTTTTCGGCCTCACATCTTTAACGACACTCTGCCAGTCCTCTAGGGTATCTATGTACTTTGTCCAAATCTCAATTATTTCTTCCATAAAGATATTATGGCATACAACGTACCCCGAATTACAGAGTAAATATTAGAAGACTATTTCTGTGTGGTTTTCGGGGCATCAACGCCATTTATTCGTATATTTACGATGATTTTCTAACTGCAAAATCAAGGGAGTTTAGTCTTTCAGGGCGATATTCAATAAGCCACCAACCTACTAGGAAATAAAAAGTCGAAAACCAAAAACACCCCTTTTTACAGGGATGAATCCGTTGCTTGTACTTTTGACAAACAGTAATTTCTCATATGGTGATCTCACCGGGAATCGAACCCGGATTTCTAGGATGAGAACCTAGTGTCCTAACCGTTAGACGATGAGACCCTTATTAGCTGTTAGCTGTTAGCTGAAAAATACTACCATAACAGAGGGAGAAATGCCATACCACCCGCATCGTCTAAACCAAACTAAGGGATCGGAAAAACTCCGCAAGTCCTATATACTATTTTTAGGCCAAGAAACAATTTTTCAGGTGGGGAAAATCGGCAATGCAATTTGTAGAAGATAAGTATTACATTTGGTACAACCAGGTTATAACGATCCTAGGCGCGATTGTTGCTATCCTAGCACTGGTTAGTTGGATAATCCCAAGTCTAGCCATACTACGCGAACACTGGGGTCTGGTACCCATAGTTGGGATTTTCGGAATCATCCAAGTGATATATGCCACTATGTTTTTCAAAAAACAAGAGCGTACTTGGTCGGGCGGTTTTTTGGCAGCAATGATATATACCATAATAATCGTCGGAGTTGTGCATAATTCCGGTTATATGCACTCATGGTTGATGGTCCTATGGTTCCTTCAAGTTTTGGTTTCGGGTATGTTCGGGCTATACGCTACTGTAGCGTGCAGCTTCATGATAGTCTTATATTATATACTTGAGGCCACTGATAAGATTCATCAACAAGCGTTTGATCCAATAGGCATAGGCATTGTTTTTGGTACATTCATACTGAGCGTCATTAGTTATGCTTTTTGGAAGCACCTTTATTTAGATGTTGAAAGCAGTCAAGTCAACCAATTAACGGGTCAGCTTAAAAGCAAACAACTACAAACTGAAATACTAATCGAATCCATCGGTGACGGTATAATAGTAACTGATACTGAGGGTAAAATAAGCTTACTTAACCCGGCGGCTGCGACCATGCTCAAATGGTCCATCGACGAAGCAGTAGGTATTGACATATCACTGGTTGCAAAACTCAAGGAAGAAGACGGCTCAGAAACCCCAGACACAAGCTACCCATTCAGCCAAGTTATAAGGACTGGCAAACAAATTCGCAAGATCGCACGAATTGTTAGTCGTAACGGTCAAGATCATCAAATTGTGTCCTTGATTATATCACCAGTGGTGTTACCAAAAAGCAATGAGCTTATAGGTACTATTGCCGTTTTACGGGACATTAGTGCTGAAAGAGAAGAAGAACACCGTCGAGCTGATTTTATCAGTACCGCCAGCCATGAGATGCGCACTCCGGTAGCAGCAATCGAGGGTTATTTGGCACTAGCCCTAAATGACAAAGTATCTAGGATTGATTCTAAAGCTCGAGCATTTTTGATTAAAGCTCATGAAAGTACCCAACGTCTTGGTCAACTATTTCAAGATCTACTGACAAGTGCTAAAGCCGAAGATGGTCGTTTAGTCAATCACCCGATCATCGTAGAAATAGGTGAATATCTCACACAAATAACTGATGGTTTGCGCTTTGCGGCTCAAAAGAAGGGTTTGTTGATGGATTTTACCATTGGTACGCACGAGCATGTCAGCAGTAGCGTAGCTGGTGGCAAAATCATCAAGCCCTTATATTACGCTATGATTGATCCAGACCGAATGCGCGAGGTTATTACTAATCTATTCGATAATGCCGTCAAATATACTGAAGCTGGCAAAATATCTATCGGCCTGACCGGTAACGATGATGTCATACAAATATTTATTCGTGATACTGGTCACGGTATACCCGCCGAAGACCTACCCCATCTATTCCAGAAATTCTACCGTGTAGATAACAGTAGTACCCGAACTATAGGTGGTACGGGTCTAGGTCTATTTATTTGTCGCAAAATTATCGAAATGTATCACGGCAGAATCTGGGTGGAGAGCGAATTAACCAAAGGCAGTACGTTTTACATTAATCTACCACGCACCAGCTCCAATAAGGCGATCGAAGCTCAGTCCAAACAATCCACAGAACTGAAACTTTAAACAATAATTCATTGATTTGGACCAATATGTTACACTTGAATCATAAAAGCACAAGAAATATAACCAGAGGAATCCGATGACCAAAATCATGCTCGTCGAAGACGACAACAACTTACGGGAAATCTACGAAGCACGACTGCTTGCTGAGGGTTATGAAATTATCGGTGCCAAAGATGGCGAAGAAGCTCTGGCTTTAGCGGTAAAAGAAAAACCAGACCTCATTATTTCTGACGTGATGATGCCCAAAATAAGTGGTTTTGACATGTTAGATATCTTGCGTAGCACCCCAGAAACCAAAAACACCAAAGTAATAATGATGACCGCCCTTTCTCAAGCAGAAGATAAAGCCCGCGCCGACAAACTCGGAGCCGATCGTTACTTGGTCAAATCTCAAGTTACGCTAGAAGATGTCGCTAGAGTAGCGCGGGAAATTATTACCGGCAACGACAGCCCGCAAACAGAGCCAACCCCCGCACCAATAGCAGTTAATCCTCCAGCGCAAGCCGTATCTTATGATACAGCCGCGCCGGGTATCCCAATTACAAATACACCAACACCCGATCCAACTCCCCCAATAGCCGTTCCACCACAAACTACAACAGCCCCATCACTAGACACACCTACACCCACACCTACCAGCACCCCAGTCGCCCCACCAAGTCTACCATCACCTCCTGCGACACAACCGCCCCCAGCTCCTATTGCCCCAGTTACTACCGATATCGCTGCCCCTACAATAGAAACGGAAAAAGCAACCATGGTTGAACACATTGATCAATTTATAGCTCAACCAACTCCAACTGTGCCAGATGAACAATCGACGGCCTCCACACCCACGCCCACAACCCCTCCACCTAATGATCAACAGAACGAGGAATCTTCACTTGACGATGCAACAGAAATATCCGGTTTCAACACTACGGCCCCAATCGAACAAATCGCTGTAAAATCCGCTCCGCCAGATCCGGATATAACCACACAAATGAGTGAAAGCTCAAATATCAGCAATGAAAGTGAAAATATCCCATCGATACGCAAGAAAGTAATAGAACCAATCAACGATATCAACGAACAAAAAGCCAACCTTGACGAACTCTTGGCAAAAGAAGAAGCCTTGACCACAACCTCTCCCGCAACAGACTCTGCAACTCCAGTAGTATTAAATAACCCTCCGACAGAACAGACCATCACCCCCGATACTAATGATTCTGATGATGCCATCATACCCCACCAACCAGGTAACGTCATTACACCAGGCAATAATTCAGCTGACCTTGCACTTTAGAACTTGACTTGGTCGACATCGGTTTGTATAAAGCATCCATATAACTGTTAATATAGTGTTATGCGCTTGAATAAATATATAGCCCAGGCGACTGGGATGAGTCGCAGGACGGCTGATAACGTGATTGCAGCTGGCAGAGTAATGTTAAATGGGCATATCGCAACAACTGGTCAAGAAGTTCGTGACAACGATAAGGTCAAATTAGATAACCAGACACTAGACTTCGTAGAGAAAAGTACTACCATAATGCTAAACAAACCGATGGGCTACATTTGCTCCAGAGACGGTCAAGGGGGACAAACAATTTACAATCTCTTACCGACAAACTTGCATCGCCTTAAGCCAGTTGGGCGTCTAGATAAGAATTCTTCTGGGTTACTACTACTAACTAATGATGGACAACTAGCATTTGAGTTAACTCATCCAAAATTTCACAAAACTAAAAAGTACACCATTGCCACCAACAAACCAGTATCGCCCCTGCATCAGCGATTAATTTGTGATGACGGAATAATCCTGTCCGATGGTCTCAGCAAACTACAACTAGAACGCATCAATCATACGGATAACACCAACTGGCAAATTACTATGACCGAAGGTCGCAACCGCCAAATTCGCCGAACTTTCCAAGCTCTAGGTTACGATGTTGTCAAGCTCCATCGCACTAATTTCGGACAATATAGGCTTGGCACGCTTACTAGCGGGAAATACGTTGATGCGTCCAATTAAGCTTGTTGGGATTCTAAATGTCACGCCAGATAGTTTCAGTGACGGGGGATTGTTCAATACTCAAACCACCGCACTGGCACGAGCTGAACAATTATTCGCCGACGGAGCATCCATTATAGATGTCGGAGGCGAGTCAACCAACCCGTGGTCACAGCCAATCACCCCTGACGAAGAATGGCTACGTATTAAAGACATTCTGAAAGTATTGCTCACGAAATACCCTGGCAAGATATCGGTAGACAGCCATCACCCCGAAACGCTTCGCAACGTCGCAACCCTGGGGCCCTTCATCATAAATGATGTCACGGGCTTTAACGATCCGAATATGATTAAGGTCGCGACAGAATTACAACTTCCAGTAATCATCAGCCATCTGCCAGCAAAGTTTGGCACGGATATTATCGCCGCTCACATCAGCCAAGAGCCGTTGACGAACACACGGCAAGTCACCGAAGAACTATTAAACAAATATTCTGAATTGGTCAAGGCAGGGATTAAGCCAGCAAACATTATCTTGGACCCTGGTATCGGCTTTGGCAAAACCATGAAATTAAACGCTGAATTAGTAGAATTCGCCAGCCAAGTTCCGGGGAAGCCCGTAATGATTGGCCATTCCCGCAAACGCTTTCTGGGAAAACACCGCATGGAGTTAGAACCAAATCTAGCCGCCGCCAAGCGAGCTATCGCTGCTGGCGCCCAATACCTCCGCGTCCACGACATCACCGGTCATGCCAATCTATTATCCATTCCACATTCAATTTCCGCATAATGTACGGCTTTTATAAGAGAGACAACATCCTTGCGCTTCGTCAACAACGCCAGACTAGGGCTACGCGTACTCACAACTGGCAGAGCAGAAATCTCACGATCAGCGGCTAAACTCAGTACACGGGCGGTGACCCGTTGTAATGTAAGCGGATCGCGCAATTGCTCGCCAACCACATAAACAGCTCCGCAAGCTTCTGCGATAACGCTCCCTAATGATCTAAACCACCATTATACGCAACAATAATCTGTTGATCGGGGCGGGCTTCAACAATCGACGCAACCGTCTCGGGCTGAGCCATAGAACTACCGCCAAATTTAGCAACTATCAACTCTGACATTTATACAATTATGCGTCTTTATGCTATTCTTGTCAATATAGCTTATCTCTGTTAAGCTATAGGTAATGAAGAAATTACCGATTGTGGCTATTGTGGGGCGAGCAAATGTGGGCAAGTCCAGTTTATTCAACGCGATTTTGGATCGACGCGAGGCAATTGTGGCACGAGAAGCCGGCACTACCCGTGATAGCATTATGGCAAAGGCACTATATCGTGGACAGAATTTTTGGATTGTTGATACCGCTGGCATTAAGGCTGCGGAGGACGATTTTGAATTCACCATTCAAGAACAAATCCTGCAAGCTGCTGATAGTGCCGATGTAATATGGGTGGTTATTGAAGCCGACATCCCGATTACCGAAGAAGATCGTCGTGTCGCCAAAATGGCACTCAAATCCAAAAAACCAGTGTTTTTGGTGGTCAATAAAGCAGATAAAACGCCTAAAGCAAATATATCCGATTATCAAGGCCTAGGTATCAAACCAAGATTCCTCACTAGTACAACCCAGTTGACGGGTATAGAAGAACTATTAGACGAACTAGTCATACAAATACCTCGCACCGTACAAGGAGAAGCGGATGATCGGATACATATCGCGCTCCTAGGCAGGCCAAACGTTGGCAAATCGGCACTCTTTAACAGCATGGCAAAAAAACAACAAGCCATAGTTGCCGATAGAGCAGGAACAACCCGCGACATCAACCGTGCGATTGTACGCTACCAAGGCCGTGAGCTAGAAATTATGGATACGGCGGGCATACGTCGCAGTGGGCACATAGAAAAGGGTATAGAACATTTTAGCGTATTGCGTAGCCTAGCCGCCATTGAGCAAGCCGACGTATGTTTACTTTTAATGGATGCCAACGAACTCAATGTAGCCCTAGATCAAAAAATAGCCGGTATGATCAAAGAATCTGGCAAAGGTCTAGTCTTAGTAGTCAGTAAATGGGACAGCCTGGAAAAAGACGCCTTCACGCGCGATAGCCTAGCCCCGCAAATTATCCGAACATTCGATTTTGTTCCATGGGCGCCCCTCATATTAACCAGTAGCATAACGGGACAAAACGTTACTAAGTTATTCGATCTGGTACTCGAAATAGTCAAGAATCGCGAGACCCTCATTAAAACCAATGTACTAAATGGTTGGCTACGCGAAGTGACCGATAAACACCCACCGGCTGGACTAAAAAATAGAATGCCTAAACTAAATTACATAGTACAGGAAGCCGACAACCCAACCAATTTCAAGGTGTACGGTGCGCATACAAAATTCCTGCATTGGAGCTACAAACGATACATGGATCGAGACCTTCGAGAAAAGTTCGGTTTTTCCGGCACGCCTCTACGCTTCTGGTTTTTTGAAAAACACACAACTCACAAACACGGGACTAAACCAACTACCGAGTAGACTTGACGACACCTAGGCTGGTAGACTACGCTTCATGGCATTGTTTCAAAAAAGACCTCAAGTCGGGAGTATGGTCCCCATATATACTCTCGGACAACAAAAAACCCTATTGATTGTCGGACTAGGTAATCTAGGCACCGAGTATATCGACACCAGGCATAATATCGGGTTTGCTTGTATAGACGCGTTTGCACGTTCGCAGGGATTGGACGTATGGACAAACAAAAAAGACTTAAAAAGCAAAATTGCCACAGGCAATATAATGGACACCAGAGTAATATTATGCAAGCCCACAACCTTCATGAATATGAGTGGCATGGCGGTACAAGCCGTTAGTAATTTTTATAAAATAAATTTACAACATACCGTTGTTATCCACGATGAACTAGACATAGATTTTGGTCAAATCAGAACCCGGACGGGGGGATTAGATGCAGGGCATAATGGGGTAAAATCAGTGATTGAACAAATTGGCGCGGATTTTGGACGAGTACGAGTCGGGATTGGTCCAAAAACACCAAAACAAATAGACAGCGCGGATTTTGTACTAGCCAAATTTTCCAACACCGAACAACCTCAACTAAAAAACCTGTTCCAGGAATCCGCCGCCATACTAACCGAATGCATAGCCAGCGGACAGCTCCCCCACAACACCCGCAACTTCCTAGTCTAACCCCCCAGCGAAATGTGAAAGTTCCGACCTCTCACATTAAGATATTTGGGAGTTAAAATAAAAACAGGCCTACAGAGGGGGTGGGCACCGCTGTAGACCTGGTTACACCCTTCAACCCACCCGAGCGAAACATCATTACCTAAAATTAATGGTATGTGTCTATCAATGATAACCATTTAGGCTCGCTTTGATCGGGAGCCTCAATATCTGTTGAACAAATGCGAGGCGATCTGTTAAAGGGGTTAGTCTGTTTTAGAACGCTTCCTGATATACTCAGGCGCTAAGTAAGTGGAGGGTAACAACTCATATAGCAACGTTCTAAAACAATCTAACAATATTTCTTCTACAATAATTATTGTAGAAGATGTTAGAATAGGGGTATAAGGTACATAAAATCCCAACTTGTTGGGACTTACAATTTGCTATTTTAGCAAGATTATATTATTTGTCAATACCTTGATAGAATATTGTATGAAAGTCAATAAAATTACCCCAAGCGATTCTACCTTCCCGAAAGCACTGCAAAATATCCCCCAACCACCAAAGGTCCTCTATGTATCAGGTGATTTAGGTCCACTAGCAACAAAAACTGCTGTAAGTATAGTGGGTAGTAGGGCAATTACACCATATGGCAGACAGGTCACAACCAAACTTGCCAGCGAGCTCGCCAAGCGGGGCATCGCCATAATCAGTGGTCTGGCCTTAGGCGTTGACGCTTTGGCTCACGAAGCCACGCTTGTAGCCGGTGGCTATACGGTGGCAGTACTACCATCCAGCGTTAACACTGTTTATCCCGCCACCAACCGTAATTTGGCTAAACGTATTTTAGAACAGGGCGGGGCATTGATTAGCGAATATCCGGATAACGCGAATTTCGCATTCAAAGCTAACTTTATCGAGCGCAACAGATTAGTTTCGGGCCTTTGCGATGCTTTACTTATAACCGAAGCTTCTGAGCGTAGCGGGACTATCCATACTGCCAATTTTGCCCTGGAACAAGGCAAAACGGTCCTAGCCGTGCCAGGAAATATAACCAGCTCTAATAGTGCTGGCACCAATAATCTCATCAAAACAGGTGCCACGCCGGTAACGAATATAGACGATATTTTATTCGCACTGAATATTAACAAACAAACCATCCTCCTTGACGTAATTGCCGCCAACCCAGAAGAAGCAACGATAATTGCCTTAATGCAAAAAGGCATCACAGATGTCGGCGAGCTACAAAGCCACAGCCAATTATCCCCAGAGATATTCAACCAAACCCTGACAATGCTGGAAATATCCGCCAAAATCC
>CAYGIR010000016.1:0-14299 GCA_964349985.1 uncultured Candidatus Saccharibacteria bacterium | reverse complement strand
TCCCCAGAGATATTCAACCAAACCCTGACAATGCTGGAAATATCCGCCAAAATCCATCCCCTCGGTGCCGGACACTGGGGCATCGTATAGCAGACAGCTGACGAGCTACAGCCTGACACGCACAATCAATCAGGTGTGGTTTGCATTTCTGAGTATTTTACTATAGGCTTACGTCTTACATTGCATTTACGTTGCATATATAAGACATAAGGTATACTAAAGCATAATGACTAAAAATCTAGTAATTGTTGAAAGCCCCGCTAAAGCTAAAACTATAGAGAAGTTTTTGGGCAAAGATTACTCCGTCAAGAGTAGTTTTGGTCATATACGTGATTTACCAAAAAAAGGTCTCAATATAGATATTGGAAATAACTTTAAGCCAACCTATGCCATAGCATCAGATAAAACGAAGGTTGTGCGCGAGCTCAAAACCGCCGCCAAAGGGGCCACAGTGTGGTTAGCAAGTGATGAAGACCGAGAGGGAGAGGCGATAGCCTGGCATCTCTGTGAGGCATTAGGGCTCAAGCCGTCCGAGACCAAACGAATTGTATTTCACGAGATCACCAAAACGGCGATAGAGCATGCCGTCGCCCACCCCCGAACAGTAAATATCAAATTAGTCGATGCCCAACAAGCCCGTCGTATTTTGGATCGATTGGTGGGATATGAACTCAGCCCGGTATTGTGGCGCAAAGTCAGACCAGGGCTAAGCGCAGGTCGAGTTCAATCAGTAGCGGTCCGTCTGATAGTGGAACGCGAACGTGAAATCAAAGCCTTTGAGGCATCAAGTTCCTACAAAATCACAGCAACCTTTATAGGTGATGGCGCAGCTTTCGACGCAGAACTTAATCAACGCATGCAAAATATCGTTTTTGCAGAAAAATTCCTAGAAGATGCCAAACAAGCCACCTACAAAATCGCCAGTATCCAGCAAAAACCCGGCATTCGTAACCCGGCAGCACCATTTACAACCAGCACCCTACAACAAGAAGCTGCTCGTCGGCTCGGTTTTGGCGTTCGACAAACTATGACCCTAGCCCAACGTCTCTACGAAAGCGGAAGCATAACCTACATGCGTACTGATAGCACGATACTGTCCGATCAAGCCATCCAGGCCGCCGCAACATACATCACCCGTGAATTTGGCAAAAAATATCATCAACTCCGACAATATAAAACCAAAAACACCAACGCTCAGGAAGCCCACGAAGCTATCAGGCCAACAAATTTTGATAGTCTGAGCGCGGGAGCTGATGAACAGCAAAAAAAATTATATAGCTTGATTTGGCGCCGCGCCCTTGCTAGTCAAATGTCGGCGGCAGAAGTAGCAAAAACAGAGATCAATATCGCTATCAGTAACCGAGCAGAGTTTTTCTTGGCGAAGGGAGAAGTATTAAAATTCGATGGTTATTTCAAAGTCTATGGTGGGGGGAAAGAAGATACCATTCTTCCGCCACTCAAAGATGGGCAAGCCCTAAATCTTACTAATATGACCGCTAAGGAAACTTTCAATAAACCCCCAGCCCGATATAGCGAAGCAAGTCTAGTCCGAACACTTGAAGAGTTAGGTATCGGTCGCCCCAGTACTTACGCTCCAACCATCTCAACTATCCAAACACGTGGTTACGTAGAACGAGCCGACCTAGAAGGCAAAACCCGTCCAATAACTAAATTTATACTTGAAAATGGTAACATCAATCAAACCATCGAGGATGAGGCCTATGGTATCGATCGCAACAAATTGCTCCCAACTCCTGTCGCAGATGTCACTACAGATTTTTTAGTCAAACACTTTGGTATAGTTTTGGATTATGATTTTACCGCTAAGGTAGAGCAAGAGTTTGACGATATCGCGGAAGGCAAAGAATCTTGGACCAAAATGCTAACAGATTTTTATAAAGACTTTCACCCATTAGTTGAACAATCCGCGAATGTCAGCAGAGAAGAAACCAGCCAAGCCCGTACTCTTGGCAATGATCCGGGTAATGGCAAACCCATTATCGCTCGTTATGGACGCTATGGTCCGATGTTACAACGAGGTGAAACAGAAAGCGAAGACAAACCAGATTTTGCTCCTATGCCAGAAGGTGTGGCTCTAGAAGAAGTTACGTTTGAGCAAGCCTTAGAAATGTTCAAACTACCCCGGATTGTCGGGCAAACAGATGATAATCAAGATATAAAAGCTAACATAGGTCGGTTTGGTCCATATATCCAGGTTGGTAAACTCTTCGTATCCATCAAGCCATTGGACCCAATGCAAATTACCAAAGAAGAAGCCCTGGAACTCTACGCGGCCAAACTAGAAAAAGAGGCAAATAAATACGTAGCCCAGTTTAGTAGTGGTATTAGTATAGTGAATGGACCGTATGGTCAATATGTAACAGATGGTAAAAAAAATGCTAGAATCCCAAAAACGACCGATGCGACCACAATGACGGAAACTGAGGCCAAGGCATTATTAGCCAAAGCTCCTGCCAAAAAGCGCAAGTTTGTCAGAAAAAAGTCCGCATAAAAGCACGAATCTATCCCATTATAACCAAAAATAATTATTGTTGGCCCCAACAAAATAGACTGAACTTACGCAAAATCGCCCGTTCCCAGGCTAAATCAGCTCGAGTTGGGGGGTGGTTTGGCTTGAAGGAGAGGTAGCCTTAGCTACATCGAGAGAAGACAGACCGCTACCAGCCGAAATGCATTGGTCTGGGGGTGGGGGAGCTTTGCGTAAGTCCAGTAGATTAATACTTATCCACATTTTTGTACCTTGGCAAGATATTTTATAGTGATATTTGCACAACACATTGTTAGTTATTACGTCCATTTCATGCTAAAATAAAATTAGTCAAAAAATAGTATTGACATTTTGTACATTTGTTATACAATTACAGTATTACATCAGCATATAGACGGGAAGGATCACACGCATGCCAGAAGCACCTAGGCTACAAATAGATAAGATTGTTACGGACATACTTGGCACAATAACGCACGAACGAGAACGTGAAATCATTTCACGCCGGTTTGGTCTATTTGACCGCAAGGAAACACTTGAACAAATTGGCGAACTACTTGGTATCACTCGTGAACGGGTTCGCCAACTCGAAAAAGTCATAGTATCGCGGCTAAAAGACGAGGCTACCAAAGGTCAGCTGCCTCACGTAGAAATGATTCAGGACGCGTTTATAGAGTTATTAGGCGATATGGGCAATGTTGCGCGTGTCAGTAATTTAAGCGCTAAACTCAATACCGAGAACACGCGCATCGATCAATCACGTATAGCGTTTTTGGCTCAATTATGCCCAAAACTTGTAGTAATTGATGATAATGATTATTATTTTCTGGCTGTCGCGCTTAGGGGTATACATGATGACAAAGCCGTCAAAAAAATCGTCGAACAAATTGTGGCAACAATCAAAAAAATTGGCGAGCCCGCCACTATAGAAGAAATAACCAAACTGGCCAAACTAGACAACCCAAAACACGTTCAAGCGCTTGCCAGTATCAGCAAAACCCTAGCAACCCTCAACAATAGCTGGGGGCTTATTAAATGGCCCATGGTAAACCCGAAAAACATTCGTGATAAGATATATGTCATATTGAAGAAAAACGGTAAGCATATGCACTTCAACGAAATCGCTGCCGCTATCCAGCAATCCAGCTTTAAGCGCAAAGACGTAACCACACAGGCAATTCACAACGAACTTATAAAAGACAAACGATTCGTGCTAATTGGTCGTGGCATATACGCTCTCAAGGAATGGGGCTACAAAAAGGGAACTGTCGCTGATATTATTACCGACGTTCTCAAAAAATCCAATCAACCTTTGCACCGCGATGAAATAGTCAAATTAGTGCTGAAAAGTCGTTATGTCAAAGAAACCACGATTTTATTGAACCTCCAAGGCAAACCCCAATTCAAAAGAGTCGCCAAAGCCACCTACGCCCTAGCCGAATAAGGCTATGTACGGATCCCCGAGTTGGGGGTTGGGGGTTGGGGGACACGCTCTCCTATTGTGATAGGGTAATTGCTAATAGATACCCCATAGTCTATGATTTGTTAGTGATAATAACACTAGATGACCTAGTAGACATTCGTATACGACACAAAAATAAAAAAATCGTACTGACCAGTGGTACATATGATTTGTTTCATATTGGACATTTAAATTATCTGAAAGCAATTAAATCCTATGGGGACATTGTAGCGGTCATGCTGAGTGGCGATGCTAGAATCAGTGCAAGGAAAGGGCCAGAGCGCCCGATTTTTCCCGAAAATGAGCGTGCCCAAATATTAGATGCTTTAAAAATCGTAGACTATGTATTTATAGACCCCTCAAAACAAAAACCAGATTCCGTTGACCCCGTTCATACAGATATAATTTCTAAGCTTCAGCCCGATTTGTATGTTACAGATGGTGATGATATCAGATTCTCTAAAATCCTGGATAAATCCAAACTTGTTATTTTGCCACGAACAGAGGGCGGTAAGCATGGCTCAACAACAGCTATTATCAAGCACATCACTGGTAGGAGTTAAGCACAAGCACAATTATCTTGACGCCAGGGAAGTGATACGCTAGGATTATAAGCACTAAGATGAGAAGTGCCCCGAACGGCTAACTACCTTAGAGCCTGACAAAATCCCCCCGTTCGGCTAAAACACCAGGTTCAGGGAGTTTTCCCTTTGAACGGGGGAATTTTGTCAGGCTCTAAGGAAACTTCTCTTTTTTGTATTGACATTATGATTACGTTTGCTGTACAATGTAATCATTATGAGTAACGCATTATTGAGTATCAGAACTGACGATAAAACCAAAAAGGAAATTGCGGATTTTGCCGCCTCTGTTGGCTTATCTGTTAGCGCCTTTGTAACTGTCATTCTTAGACAGGCCGTAAAAGAGGGTCGTGTTGTGCTGACGCCCACCCTAGAGCCTACTCCCTACTTAGAAAAGATAATGCGTGAAGCTCGCGCCGATTATAAGGCAGGCAAGAACATTTCCACCTTTACCAATAAAAAAGAACTTCTTGACCACCTGCGGTCGTTATGATAACCGTTAAGCTTCATAAAGACTTTGAGAAACAACTGGCAAAGTTGCCAACAAAAAGGCGAGAGCTAGTTATTTCTGTCCTTGATAAGTTCGTAGACGACCAATTCCACACACAGTTACGCAATCACGCATTAACAGGAGAGTGGGCAGGCTTTCGCTCTATTAGTGCGGGAGGCGACTTACGTTTGCATTTTGAAATGATAGACAGCGATACTGCCTTTTTTGTCGCCGTTGGAACACATAGCCAGCTATACAAATAAAAACGAAGCAGCGGTTGTTTTACGCCACTGCTCCGTAAGAATTAGGTCTTTAAGCGCCGTAATGGCGGTTTAGACGCCTAGTAAGCCTCATGCCGAGCGTTACTCTGTTTACGCCACCTAATTTTTGTGCCAAAGTACGCGCGTCATCTATGGTTAAAAGGATTTTACCTCTGTTACCACACCCACACTCATGATAACCGGCAAAAAAGGCGAGTCCTTCAACCCCGAAACAGATCTTGCCAATTAACCCCTTACGACCCCTGTAATTTACGTTTTCTATTGTCATATTTTTACTCCTTTTGACATCTGTTAAATAAATAATATATTTTGGCATTTGTATTGGAGGTTGTTTATTTTACAAATACAGGGGTAAGCATAAAATTGACGTAGGGGAATACTATCACGTACGATTCGGACTGGTTCATTAAAAATATAACTAGGCGAGACATGTTAGAGCAGTACGAAAGCCCTTAAAAAATTGTATTACCCAACGTCGCACAATGTATATTTTGCGACTCTATAAATGTTCAATATAGTCCGGTATATGTGTAGCGCACGAATTAAACTGCACGAGGCTAACACGGGGGAGTATAGTGTTCGCACCGCTAAAACTATACTTAACTTGCGTAAACTCTCTGTCCACAGAACGAATTATCTCGAGCGAAAGCAGTTTTATCTGAAGGAGCTGAGTATATTGTCATAATTTTCACAATCTAGTTATCCACAGATATGTCGTGAAATGATTTGCTTTTTGCCAATAATAGTTTTCAGATTTGTTTTCCCTGCCTTAATGGTTTTATACAAATTTTTGACATATGACTGTTTTGAATGTTTTGTATAGTTTTTTGTATGAAACCAACAATTATTTTAATATGAACATTTTGCGAACTAAGGTAGTGGAGCAAGGGAGAAGTCCAGTATACAATTTCCAAGACTCGTATACACGACCGCCTGCGATATTGATGGTTTAATTTACAAATGGGTCCTTCCCCTTATTTGTAAAACACCTTTTCTTCTACACGAACATCCATGTACTCCCCTGGCACTGCCGACTCTGCTTTTAATTTTTTGATTGCTGCTAAATATGACCCGACGGCTTGTCGTGGATTAGTATCAAAAGAAAACTTAATATAATACGGCTCACCCGTCAGCCGTATATCTAATTCTTGTGCTGCCGATGATGGTAAAGTTATCGATTGAAGTGCGACATTTGCCATTTTTAGCTGGCCATATAGCTCGATTATATAGCTAATTTCTTTAACAGATAAAACATTCTTGCCAACCTCCGCCAAGACTCCAGATTCATCACGCACAACTGGCAGATCTGATATTCGATCCTGCGTGACATCCCCTATATGCGCCATCACTTCGCCCTGAAAATTCACATAAAACGCCCCGTTATTACTAATAATTTGCAACGCCGGACGATCAGGGGTAAGAATCACGACGGGACGCCTGCCAATCAGAGGTAATTCGATTTGTACAAAACCAAGCTCCTTGAATCGACTTTCTATTTTATTCCGAATTCTGCCAGTTGGTATCGTAAACTTGGTCTGATTAAGTAACGATTCTTCCCAAATGTCACCAATCGCCGCCTGATACTCCTTGGGTTCACGTTGAATCGTCCCACCGGACTTTATGATAACAACTTTAGGGTTTGGCTGCAGATAGCCTGCGTATAAAACAGTCACAATTAATACAACCAGTGCAATATAACCAGGTAGCTGACCTAAACGAACGCGGGACGACCCTTTACTACCTTTGTTGAATTTGTGACCCTCTCCGGGCATCTCGCGTCGTCCCGTATTTTGTCTCGCCGGTGTCGAACTACGCGCGTAATATGAAAACACCCGAACCTCATCATTGGTTGGTCGCCGTCTAACATTATTATCAGATGTTTTTTTGTGTAGTTTTTGTCTAAGCCAGCCCATTTCAACCACTTCCTATGTATGAGTTTGTTTAACTTGTTGCAAAATCAATACAGCTAACTTATGAGCAGCATCAACTGTCGTAATGGCTTGGAGTTTCTTGGATAAAATAAGCCTAGCGGACTCATTCGCCAACAATTCTATAATAGTGGGTAGCAGTCCATGTTGTAAATCATACATCGCTTCTTCAAGTATTATTCTTGCTGCCCCCTGCTCTTTCAATCTCGAAGCGTTTATGAGTTGATGACCGTTAGCAAGCTGTGGGCTAGGAATAACTATACTCGCCTTTCCCTGAATCCCTAGCTCTGCAATAGTATTTGCGCTAGCCCTAGTAATCACGAGATCCGCCGCACCAGTATAAACAAACATGGGCTTCAGAAATTCTAAAACCTGAAGTCTCTCATGAGTATAATCATCATAAACGTCAGTTTTCCCCTTCCCCACCTGATGGATAACGCGCAACTCTGGAACTGCATTGAGAAGTTGATGAATAATCTGGACAATTGCTTTGTTAATTTGCTCAGCACCAGAACTACCACCAGTAATAAGTAATAAACTTGCTTCACCGGGTATACCTAATTGTTGTTTATACTCGATCTGTCTTTGGGGCGTAACGGGTTGGAAACTGTGCTCTACCAGCACCCCAACAGTTTGTATTTTTTCTGGTGGATAATTATAATGCTCGGGCGGAAGAGCTGTAGCGTGCAAAGCTGCCCACCGTCCAACCAGCCTGTTAGCTAACCCCTCTAACGCGTCAGAGTCGTGCGTAATGATCGGTATACGCCTAACAGCAGCGGCTAGACCAATCGGGACTCCAACAAAGCCACCCTTCAAGAACACAACGTCAGGCTTTATCTTGCCCAAGATTTGCCACGCTTGCACGATCCCGAATATAAGTCTAAAAACATCGCGAATATTCAAAATTATTGTTTTAATATCAATAATACTCTCTATCCATGATATTCCATGATACCTACGAAACTTGCCGGCTGATATGAATCTTACCTCGTCAATAACCGGATGCTGATAGGTTAACTCAGCGAATTTAGTGCCACGTTCACCAACATAGATTGTGGTACATTCCGGTTTTAACTGTTTGAGCTCACGCGCGACGGCCAGGATTGGCGTAATGTGACCGCCTGTTCCGCCGCCAGTCAATAGCACTTTCATGACCAGCCCCTCCTATATCAGTATTAATGCCAAATGTCGTGAAACGCGAGACCTGAAATACCAGCCCAAGCGCGGCAAGAACAAAGATTATACTTGTCCCACCATAGCTTATCAAAGGTAATGTAATACCCTTGAGTGGCAACAAACCGATCATGGCACCAATATTGATTATAGTCTGCGTGCTCAACCAGGCTAGGACTCCTGAAACTACTAATCGTGAAAAATCATCAGGTGCCCGCTCCAAAATATTCTTGATGCGACCAAATAAACAACCAAATAATACCACCAGTACTCCAGCTCCCAAAAAGCCACCCTTTTCACCAATAATCGCGAATATTGAATCATTTGAAGCTTCGGGCAAATAGCCATTTGCCTGAGCGCCTTTGCTTAAACCCTTACCCAATAAACCACCGGAACCTACCGCAATCAGTGCCTGGCAAGCTTGGTATCCTATATCTTGGCAATCTTGTTCCGGATGCAAAAACGTCAACACTCGATCTCGTCGATAAGAAAACGGTACTACCAATAAAAAACCAACTACAATCAGTAGCACCGCGCCTATCAGCACGCGCTTCATAGATAGGCCCGCTACAAAGCTCATAAAGGCTATAATTGCTACCAATACACCCAACGAGCCCAGGTCTTTTTGGGCAACCCCGACAACCAAAGAAATCAAACCGGTAAATATGAGGATGGGTCGTAAGGACTTTTTGCCGTCACTCACTGATCCATCTTTGACGCGTTGAGCCAGAAACGCCGCCAGGCATATCAATACAGCGAGCTTAATTAACTCTACTGATTGGAGAGATAACCCACCAAATCGTATCCAACGATGGGCCGGATATTCGGACGATATCGGCAAAATCAATGCCACTATAGTTGCGAGACTCGCTAACATGATTAGAATTTTTTGAGAGTGTTGCCAAACCCTAAATGGTATGCTGGCAACTATTCCAAAAGCCATGATGCCTAGCATAATCGCTGATAATTGCTTGAGGACAAAGTAGTTTTCACCCACATTTTTTTGTATACGCAATGCCGGACTAATCGCATACACCACGATCAAACCGATTGCTAACAGAGTTGATACTATCACTACCAACATATAATCTGGACGATGACGACGCTGAACAATCCGATCAGCATAAACCGGACGACGAGTAGTGTTTGGCTTGCCTAAAAAAGACTTCATTACTGCTAGCCATGCCTTTTAAGAGCGGATAGAATTCGATCTGGGTATGGAAGAAAGGTTTTGCGTAAGTTCAGTTTAGTAAGGCGATACCTAGACTTCAGTGCGTATAATTTATTCATTTCACTCTTCCTGCCAAAAACATCACCAACCCAACGACCCCGGCCACTTGCCCCAAAATCCAAAATCGCATGGTAATTTTGGTCTCTGGCCAGCCAATAGCCTCAAAATGATGGTGTATTGGAGATGACAAAAATACTTTTTTGCCGTGACGTAGCTTTCTAGATGTACGATTAATAATGACTGAGCCCGTCTCTGCTACGTAAACCGCCCCAATGATAGGTAATACATAGATCGTATCAGTTTGAAGAGCTATAATGCCGAGTGCCGTACCAAGTGCGAACGATCCGACATCGCCCATAAAGAATCGGGCCGGAAATATATTGAACCAAGTGTAGCTCAATAACGCTCCGACAACCGTCAAACAAAATCCAGCTAACATATACTGCCCTTCAATCCCAGCAATGATGCTGTATACGCCAAAGGAAGTAGCCAATAAGCCGCCAGCTAGTCCATCCAAACCATCAGTGATGTTTACCGAGTTAGCCGTAGCGATCACAACAAACCAAAATAGCAATATTATCAAAACTCCGACATGTACTTGCGCGAAGCCTAGGTTGATACTATCAACGCCTAGCTTAGCAAAAAACCACCACCCACCGGCTAATGCCACACAACTATGTAGCCCAAATTTTATTTTGGCACGCATGCCGGCAATACCTTTACCATCACCTCTAATATTTATCCAATCATCTATCAGCCCAATTAACCCAGAGCCGACCATGCCCGTTAATGGCAACCATGTCTGCGACCGATCCAGGTTAAATAGCAATGTTACCAGTGCGGTTGATACAACAAATACTATCCCAGCCATTGTTGGTATCTGACGCTTGTGCTTTTCGGCATGCAATTTAGCATAGACTTTTGCGGCGCCTCCCGACCATGCATCGGTTCGTAATCTTTTCCACCACTGTCCGCGATAAGCCATGGTTGTGTAGATCGGCGTTATACTCATATTGATCAAAAAGCTCAGCGCGCCTAACAGAAGGATGCGAATAATTGTACTTGTTGTAACTACGAAGGTGATTGTTTCATTCATATTATATCCTTGATTATACTATTATTTCCTTGGCTTGACGCCAAAATTATTTATTAACATATCTGCCAACCTCATATATACCGGCGCAGCTCCTTGCGCGCCAGCAAACCCCGATATATTGCGCGGTTCACGTATCTCAATAACTATAACGTACTCCGGCTCATCACCCCCTACAAAGCCCATAAATGTCCCGTTGAACCGATCTTCGTAATAACCACCAGTAGGCTTAGGGATCTGCGCAGTGCCAGTCTTCCCGCCATAGGAGTACTCCGGGCGCAATTCTTTGACTCCGTATATAAGTTTATTTTTCTGAACTACACTTTCCATTAATGCCTGTATCTGCTTACTCACAGATGGAGCAACAACGCCTGTTTTAACGACTTTGGGTGGTTGAGTCTCTTGCGTACCATCAGCCCGCATGTAAGCATCTACCAAATGGGGCTGGTAGTAAGTGCCTCCGTTCAAAACCGCTGCAATGGCTGCCCCCATCTGTAGCAACGTCTCTGTTTGACCTTGCCCAAAGGTTGAATTAGCATATTGAATATTCAACCCATATCCGTCTGTGGGGCTCGGTACAATACCTGACCCCTCATTGCTTTGTTCAATGCCCGTGGGCTTAGAAAATTGATATCTATTGATCAAATAGTCATACCAAGATACTCGGGCTTTTTCGTTGATCTCACCCCCACCCATCTGCATTAACAACCAGGTAGCACCAGTATTCAATGATAGCTGCAAAATATCTGCCAATGTTCTCGTGCCCTGTCCGGCATATCCTTCAACGTTTCTAACTGCCGCATCGCCTATCACCCAAACATTTGGATCAAAGTATGCCGAATCTTTGTTCACCACGCCCAAATCGAGCGCCGCAGCCATCGTAAGAGGCTTCATAATTGATCCCACTTCAACCGCGTCAGAAACGCTGGAGTTTCGGAATACCGCCTGGTCTTTGACTTTAGAATACTCGGCTGGATCATAGGTAGGAAAATTCGCCATCGCCTTGACCGCGCCGTTGTGCGCATCAAGGACCAAGGCACTACCCTGACTCGCCTTAGTCTCCTCTACTTGTTGCTTCAGAATGTCTTCTAATTGTTTTTGCATGCCTATGTCTAGCGTTAATAACACTGTTTTCCCCGTCTCTGGGTTAACTATAATGTTATCCTTATTAGCTGCCAGTGGGATGCCTTGAGCATCAGTAATGGCACGCAGCCTACCAGGAGTACCTCTGAGCTGATTATTCAATGCTTGCTCTAATCCATATTGACCGTCTCCCTCATCATTGACAAACCCCAACACTTGCGCGGCAAGTTGACCTTGGGGATAAGTACGATAGATCGTATCTCTTGCTCCGACCCCCTTTAATTTGAGAGCTTTTATATCATCTTTCTGTTGTTTTGATATTTTTTTTGTCAAAATTTCATATCTGCTATTCGCAGTTAATTTGGGTAGATATGTCGTAACATCGCCCCCGATCACCTTTTGAATTGCCACGGCGGTGGCTGAAGGATCTTTGACATATCTTGGATCAGCATAAAGCGTATATAACGTTTGATTCAAAACTATCGGTGTGATTGAATCACCATTGTGCGCTACAACTGTTCCTCGCTCAGGCTCAATTTCATATTGTTTGAGTTGTGCCCGCAAAGCTGCCTGTTGATAATAATCATGTCTAATAACTTGAAGATAGAATAAACGGACTACAAAAACTCCCAAAATCACCATCAAGCACGCGTACCAAATTTGTACACGTCGTAAAGAGTTTGCCTGATGTACGGATTGCTGCATAGAAACGCCTTAATGTTACTGAACAATGTATTACGAGTTTAACACTTCGCCATTGATACTTGTTGTAGCTAGGTCGGTATAACTTCTGAGATGATACACCAGTACTCCATCTCGTCTATCCTAGACATTAATTTTGAATTGTACTATTAGCGGATAAAGCTACTAGCTTGTTATTTACCTCGCTGGCTTTAACTCTCTCGAGAGATTGCAAGCGTGCAGCACTAACCATTAGATCATCCTGTTCAGATTTAAGAGTATTTTGTTGCTGCTTTAGATCATTGATTTTGTAGCTCAAAGCGTTAGTTTTAGTTACTTGGGTAAGATACAGAAGCCCCAGTAAACAAGCCAATACTACCAACATGATGGTGTTACTGACTGGGCCAAGCGTCTTGTCATCCCTGGCATGACGTTTTGTATTCTGCTGACCAACAGCAAAACGTTGCCGACCAGCAGCAATAGAGCTGGAATATGTCATATATTTTTAGTTTCCTTTTTTGTTTTTATTTTTTTGTATCACGCATCCACTGATTAGCAGATGCGTGATACGTACGCACGGGTCTACATCACTTTGACGCGAACCTTGTACGCTCGGGAGAGGTTTTTGACCTGTATTGGCATAAATGCCCCTTCCTTTTTCACCCAGATGCCTTTTTAAGTTACTGGGTTATTTTTATTTTTGCTGCGGCTCGTAGCTTTGCACTACGCGCTCGCGGATTAAAAACTAATTCTTGCTCGCTGGCACTGACAGGTTTCTTAGTCAGTAACCTCAAGTGAGCGTCGTAGCGATCACCACCGTACTCTTGAAAAAAGTTTTTCACGAGCCGATCTTCCAGACTATGGAAGCTGATGATCACTATTCGCCCTCCGGGAGCCAGCAGATCAAGCCACTTAGGCATTGCGCGCTCCAGTAAGCCTAATTCGTCATTCACCGACAGCCTTATAGCTTGGAAACTTTTGGTTGCTGGATGAATGCTCCGCCGACTAGCGGATGCTGACCCCTTATTATGCCGTTTTTTTACAGCACGGGCAATGATGTTTGCTAGTTCGTGCGTTGTAGCAATTGGTCTATTTTCCACTATGAAACGCGCTACAGTTCGAGCTTTTGGCTCTTCACCATATTTACGCAGTAATTTCACTAACTCATCTTCACTATAATTATTCACTATAGTACTTGCAGTTAGTTCTTGGCTACTGTCCATGCGCATATCTAGCGGTCCATCGGCTTGTATGCTAAACCCACGGCTCGCATTGTCAAGGTGCGGTGACGAAACGCCTAAATCAGCCAAAATAACATCGTATTGACGACCCTGTTTCAGCAGTTTCACACTAGCACTCAAAAAATCCTGGTGGATTATTTCTGCGCCAGCTAGCTCCTGCTGACTACTCAGATCATCGATAGCGTTTTGATCGCGATCGACAAGAGTAGCTTTTTGGGCTTGTAAGGTACGTTCCAGAACTGCCCTAGCATGCCCACCATATCCCGCCGTCAAGTCGAGGTATTGCTCCCCTGCTTGAGGATCCAGATATGCTAAAACTTGCTCCAGTAGCACTGGAATATGATTGTTTTTGTTCTTCATTTTTAGGAAGAAATATTTGTTTATTTTGGTTTTGATTTTGGTGTTTGTTCTTGTTTTACGCCTAATTACTATTTTTTAGTTCCTAGTCGATATTATCAAGGTCACCTATCCAGCAGCCAACTTTTTGTTTTTTTGGTGTTTTTGTTTCTGGTGTTGTATGTACAAGAGGCACGAACATTTTTTGTG
>CAYGIR010000015.1:3349-15325 GCA_964349985.1 uncultured Candidatus Saccharibacteria bacterium | reverse complement strand
GCAGAAATAGTAGCCGAAACCCTGGCATCTAATCCCCAAACGTAATACTATGTAGGTACTATGGCTAAGGTAGCGATCGTAGAAGATGACCAAGCTATCTCACAAATGTACCGCATCAAGTTTGAAGCGGAGGGGTTTGAAGTCGAGACCGCCGAAAACGGCAAACTAGGTTTAGAACTTTGCGAAAAGATGAAACCAGACATCATTCTACTTGATTTAATGATGCCAGAGATGACTGGTGATGAAATGCTTAAAAAACTACGAGCAACGGATTGGGGCAAAAACATCAGAGTTATAATCCTCACCAATATGGGCGAACAAGAAGCACCGATTTCTCTCAAAGAACTAAACGTTCGTCGCTTTATAGTTAAAGCCGAAATGACCCCGCGCCAAGTAGCCGAAATGGTAAAAACCGAACTCGCCTCCTAAATTTAGGCTCAAGTATGCTTAAAGTTTTTTGTAAATTTCCCTACGATGTCCAATTCTAATAACAATAATCACCAAGATTTCTTTTTTAATCTGGTATATAACCTGATAATCGCCATGCCGTATTCTAAATAAGTTGCTAGATCCTTTGAGCTTGGCAGAGCCTACAGGCTTTGGTTCGTTTTTAAGTTGTTCAATTTTGCCTATGACTACAGTTCTGTCAATTTGAGACAGTTTACGTAATTCATTCTTTACGCTCGCCCTGTACTCGAGCCTATAAGCCATATTAAAGAAGACCTTCTTTTTTGAACTCAGCTACAAGATCATCGAATGAATGGGTGGGTTCATTTTCCCGTCTTTTGGCTTCCTCAATATCTTCTAAATCTTCTAACATTTGGTATTTTATAGAATCTTCTACGATGGCAGAAATGCTTTCATTACTTTCGGCTGCTCGAAGTTTTAATGCTCTATAAAGTTTGTCATTTAATGTAATGGTTGTTCTCATATGTTTTCCTTTCTATACAACTGCATCATAACACATGCGCATATTTGCATCAATATGCACTTCTTTCAGGCGTTAACCCCTTAAGTTTTTTAGGAAACATCAAAAAATCATTGTTAAGCCCGAAATGGTAAAAGCCGAACTCGCCACGTAACCTCCCAAACACTAACAAAATACATGTGAGGGGTCGATCCTTTCACATTGGGGGAGATGGGGTAGAATGTTAGGATGAAGATTGCAATTTTAGGATACGGTAGCCAGGGTCAGAGTGCTTATGAGTATTGGGGTCGTGATGGCCATGATATTACTATTTGTGATCTTAACCCCAATACGGCAGTGCCTGACGGTGTAAAATCTCAGCTGGGACCGGAATATTTGGATGGTTTGGATAGGTTTGATCTGATCATTCGGACACCAATCCTGCATCCGAAAGATATCATTACCGCCAATTCCAAAGAAATTTTGGATAAAGTTACGACCAATACCAACGAGTTTTTTAGGGTCTGCCCCACCAAAAACATCATTGGTGTTACCGGCACTAAAGGCAAAGGCACCACTGCTACTTTGATTGCCAAAATCCTAGAGGCTTCTGGCAAAACGGTGCATTTGGGCGGTAATATTGGCATTCCACCTCTTGAATTACTGAACGATAACATCCAACCGGACGATTGGGTAGTATTGGAATTGGCCAATTTTCAATTGATTGATTTGAAATATTCACCCGCAATTGCCGTTTGCCTGATGGTAGTGCCAGAACATCTGGACTGGCACGAAGATTTTGACGAATATATTACTGCCAAACAACAAATGTTTATACACCAAAAAGAGGCGGACAAAGCGATTTATTATGCCGAAAATGATAATTCTATCGCCGTTGCCGATGCCTCAATTGGACAACAAATTCCCTACATGCAATCCCCTGGCGCCGAGGTTATCGACGGCAAGATTATGATTGCCGGTCAAGAAATCTGCCAAACCAGCGACCTAAAACTGCTTGGCAAACACAATTGGCAAAACGTCTGTGCCGCCATCACCACCGTATGGTTTAGCCTGTCTTCGACTCTGAGGGATGAACCTATAGGCTCAGACTCGAATGAGAGCAAAGTCGAAGGGCAGATAACCCAAGATATTGATGCGATCCGTAGCGCGGTCACTGCTTTCAAGGGTCTACCCTTCCGAATAGAATTGCGTCGAGAGGTTAAGGGCGTCGAATTTTATAATGATTCTTTTGCGACCGGACCTGGTGCTTGCCTTGCCGCGATTGAAGCCATAACCAAATCGAAAGTTATGATCATAGGTGGCTACGACCGTGGACTTGAATTGAGCGAACTAGCGGAAGGCTTGATAAGAAATCGTTCAACAATCAAAACAGTCATCTTGATAGGCGCGTCCGCCAAACGGACGGCTGCAGTCTTGAAAAATGCCGGATTTGAAAATTACGTGCTTTGTGAAGCAAAAAATATGGACGAGATCGTGCAATTTGCCTATCAATCAGCCCGGTCCGGTGATGCCGTGGTGTTGTCACCTGCCTTTGCCAGTTTTGACATGTTCAAAAATTTTGAGGAGCGGGGGCTCAAATTCAATGAGGCCGTCGAAAATCTATGAATCGCTACAAACAATTTGTATTTGAAAATTATAATTTTGATATTGAGACAAAAACCCTCACCCTGGACTACAGTTTGGACGAATCACTACATTTTACCGAAATTTTTACTTTTGATTTTGACTACGCTCAACCTTTGAACCCTGATCTGCTGGATATTGCGTGCCAAACGGTGTTTTTCATAGCCGGCGTGTCTTATTACAAAACTTATTTACCTCCAGAAATTGTCGTCCGCAAGGGGCAGATCGACCAGCAAACGGCTGATTTTTTGTCCAAAACTTATCAAAAGGGCTTGGGCGAATTTTTTTATGTCAACAATCTGGATCCCCACACCCCCGTGATTTTCCCTATTACTACGGCAGGAATCACCGTGCCAGAATTCGCACAACTCCCTGACGGCAAACTTGTTGGCATTGGTGGTGGCAAAGACTCACTCTTGTCAATAGAATTGTTACGTGACGAGTCGAATATCTCAACGTGGAGCGTTGGTCACAAACAACAATTGATGCCTTTAGTGGAAAGAATAGGGCTGGAACATTACTGGGTTGAGCGCAGTTGGGATAAGAATCTTTTGGAGCTCAACAAATTGGATGCCTACAATGGACATATACCTATTTCGGCGATATTCGCAGCCGTCGGCGTACTAACCGCCGTATTAAGCGGCAAGCGTGATGTTGTAGTATCGAATGAATCATCTGCCAATGAGTCAAACCTTACTTATCGAGGCATAGCCATTAACCACCAGTATTCCAAATCATTGGAATTTGAACAGGATTTTCAAACTTACCTGTCACATCGCTTGAAAGGCGCTGTGCGATATTATTCCTTGCTTCGCCCTTTCAGCGAACTCAAAATCGCCAAATTTTTCGCCAAAACAGGACTAGAAAAATATCGAGATGTGTTTAGCTCATGCAACCGCGCGTTCACGCACGCCAGTGATCATATATTTTGGTGCGGAGAATGCCCAAAATGCGCGTTTGTGTTCCTTGCTTTAACCCCATTTGTAAAACGTGACCAATTAGAAAAACTATTTGGCAAAAATCTATCGCTAGATCCCAAACTGGAGCCGACCTACCGTCAATTACTGGGCATCGAAGGCGATAAACCCATGGAATGCGTTGGAGAAATCAAAGAGTCCCGAGCAGCTATGCGCATGGCTCAACAACAGTATCCGGAACTAATGAAATATGTTTTCGAATTACCCGCAGATTACAATTATTCTTCCCTATCGCCTCACGCTATGCCAGCGGAGATATTCAAAACTTTAGAACTGATCGTTATTGGTTAGAGGTTGAATTTTATAATTGTGATGCAAATAAATTAAGTCCGCGACAATTGTTTCAAGAGTTTCTGATTCGCTATTGTGCTGAGCCTGTAAGGTACTTGCTACCATGTCGACGCGAGTTGCCATAGTCAAAAAATAATCACCGGATTTTACCAAGGCGTCGATTTCTCTGATCGAATAATCACCATCTCTAAGCATCAACGGACGCTGCCAACCATGCGTTAATACTTGTAGTGCGTAATTGCTAATCATTGTATTCCTCCATCAGACTCATAAATTTATCTTTGGTAATAATCAAGTGATCCAGCAAATCAATGCCGAGCATTTGTCCGGCATATTTTAGTTGCCTGGTAACTTCTTTGTCTGCTTCCGTTGGTTGAAGGCTACCAGAGGGATGATTATGGGCTATGATTATGGCGATTGCCCCGAATTCCAAGGCTGGCGCGAAAACTTCCCGAGGATGGACTACATTAGAGGTAAGACTGCCCACAGATATTACTTCATCATGAACAATTTCATATCGACTGCTTAAATACAGACCCCGGAGTTGTTCCTTGCGACTCGTTCCCATGCCTTGTAAATACTGGAAAGCTTGTTCAGCATTTCGTACAAACACCGGTAGCCCAGCGGACTCAGCATAAAATCGTCTGCCCAGCTCAAAACTGGCAATTAGCTGGCAAGCTTTGCCTACTGGAATATTTAACGCCTCGCTCAGCGTATTTGGATTATCCTCGTGAATCAATGCGGCTTCGCCATATTCCTTTAAAATACGCCTCGCCATTACCAATACTTCTTCTTTTCGCGTGCCAACGCCCCATAATACCGCCAGTAATTCTACAATCGATAGATTACGCGCACCAAGTTGCATAAGCTTCTCGCGAGGTCTATCATCGTCTGGCAAATCTTTTACGCGCAATACGTATTCACGAACAGGCGCATCTAATAACAAATCATTATCGAACAAGCTGTATGGCGTAGTTATGGTGGTGGACACAACTATCATTATAAGCACCTGCAATACCGTGAATTATGAATAATTTATGAATTGATCAGATTTACATCCACGATTTTATGCCAAGACAAAATCACTCGCCTGGCCGGATCAGAAAAACTTGTTGTTGCTGATAAACCCAACAAGTATAATAAGTCATATAGAACAATATAAACTTAGGGAGGAGATATATGTTACCCAAGCTTGCTCGATTTTGTTATAAAAAACGATGGTGGGTATTAGTGTTTTGGATAGTGTTATTAGTCGGAGCGACTGTTTGGTCGCAAAAAGTCGGTACTAATTTCTCGACAGATCTAAAACTCCCCGGCTCGGACTCACAGGCCACACTCGACTTGCTAAAAGAACACTTCCCTTCCCGCTCTGGTGCGACCGGTGATTTGGTTTTTAAAGCTAACAAAAATGTGACTGATCCGTCAGTGCAACAGGCCGTCAGTGATGTTGTAGCCAAACTCAAACAAGTTCCGGCGGTTGGCGATGTAATTACGCCGTATGTTCCGGAGGGTGCTGGACAAATCAGTCCAGAGGGTAATATCGCCCGTGCAACCATTCAGTTCAATCAAAGTTTTTCAGAGATTACCGCATCAACCGCCGATAAAATCAAAGAGGTAGTAGCCTCCAGCAACACGCCGGATGTACAATTTGAGTTAGGTGGCAGATTTTTTGCAAATGTTACACAACCTGGAAGTACGGAGGTCATTGGGCTGGCGGCGGCCGTTCTTATTCTGCTGATTGCGTTTGGTTCTTTGCTGGCAATGGGCCTACCGATCATAACCGCACTATTTGGGATCGGGATTGGGCTGGCGATTGTTGGACTGACTTCTCATGTTTTGAGCTTGCCAGATTTTGCAAATCAGCTGGCAACCATGCTGGGTATCGGTGTCGGAATAGATTATGCATTATTTATTGTTACTCGATATCGCCAAGGACTCCGCGATAAGATGAGTCCCGAAAACGCCGTAATTACAGCTGTCAACACCGCCGGTCGATCAGTCATTTTTGCTGGTATAACGGTAATAGTGTCTCTGCTCGGCATGGTACTTATGAACATCAGTTTTATCCAGGGCTTAGGCATTAGCGTGGCGATGGTTGTGGGCGTTACAATGCTGGCTTCTATTACCCTGCTACCTGCAATTCTTGGGTTTGCAGGCAAAAATATTGACCGATTCAAAATCCCTGGCGTTGGACGCGAGCCTCGCAAGGGTGAGCACAATCTTTGGTATCGCTGGGCACATTTGCTGGAACGCCACGCCGCGCCGATATTGGCTGTTGGGCTAATACTGATAATGACGTTGTCTATACCTTTCTTTTCGATGAAGCTAGGTTCGTCGGATGCCAGTAGTCGCCCCACTTCGGACACCACTCGTCGAGCTTATGATTTACAAACAGAAGGTTTTGGTCCAGGCTTTAACGGTCCCTTGGTGTTAGTAACGCGGATTAATGGGGCGCAAGATTTAGCCGTGCTACAAGAAGTTCAAAAAGCCACAATGGCCGACAGTAACGTAGCTTTCGCCTCACCGGCAATGCCAAACAAGGATTTTAGTGCCGCGATTATGCAGGTTTATCCCAAAACCTCACCGCAAGACGAAGGCACTGTTGATTTGATTCACCGCTTGCGCGAACAAATCCTGCCAACCTCGACGGCCAATTCCGGTCTGTCGGTACATGTTGGCGGTTTAACGGCTACTTTTGATGATGTCGCCCAAGTTTTGAGCGAGCGTTTGCCAATATTCATCGGAGTGGTTTTGGCTCTTAGCTTTGTACTTTTGTTAGTCGTATTCCGTTCCGTTATTATTCCAATCAAGGCTGTGACCCTTAACATGTTATCTATTGGCGCGGCGTATGGTGTCGTGGTGGCGGTTTTTCAGTGGGGTTGGTTGAAAGACTTGTTTGGGGTCGGAGCCTCGGGCCCAATCGAAAGTTTCTTGCCCATGATGCTGTTTGCAATCTTGTTTGGGTTGTCTATGGACTATGAAATATTTTTGCTCTCCCGCATCAAAGAAGAATATGACCGTACTAAAGTCAACAAACTTGCCGTCGGTGCTGGATTGACCACCACCGCACGAGTAATTACAGCGGCGGCGGCGATTATGATTACCGTTTTTGGCAGTTTTGTATTGGGAGATGAGCGAGTTATAAAAGAGTTTGGGGTAGGACTGGCGGCGGCGATTTTGATAGATGCCAGTATCGCCCGCTTGGTACTCGTACCAGCAGCCATGGAACTATTTGGCAAAGCCAACTGGTGGCTCCCCAAATGGTTGCACTGGCTCCCAAAGGTCCACATAGACGGCAACGAAGTCCCCACCGGCATCAAAAAATAACAGCATACTTGTAAAAACAGAGGTAAATTGCTAAAATCCCATGGTTGCTTCTAGTATACAGGTTTTGAAATATGTACTATTTTTACATACTAATTTCTGATAAGGATCAGAAATTTTACTACGGTTCGACATCTAATCTGAAAAGAAGAGTGTTAGAGCATAGTGAGGGTAATGTATTTTCTACAAAGTTTAGAAAACCATTTAGATTGATATACTACGAAGCATACGAAGAATTGCGACAGGCAAGGTTTCGTGAAAAACAGGTTAAGTCGAGCGGAAGTATAAGAAAACTACTACACGCAAGATTAACAAAAACCTTTGCGGATAAGGGGCCAGCCCGGCCTCCCGCAGGGAAGCGGATAAGGGGCCAGCCCGGCCTCCCGCAGGGAAGCCGGGCCAGTAGCTCAGCTGGTTAGAGCACCTGCCTCTTAAGCAGGGTGTCGAGGGTTCAAGTCCCTCCTGGCCCTCCAATTCCGTTATAAAATATACTTTTCTATCTAGCGACTTCGTTATCACGAGGTCGCTTTTGTTATAGTCTAGCTATGGCTAATTTGATATTAATTCGCGGGTATCCTGGGTCTGGCAAGACTACATTGGGAAAAATGCTTGAAAAAAACGCATGGGGGATATTTATCGACCACAACGCCATCCTAACTTTCCTGGCAGGTATTGTGGGTGATGACAACGGTATGTATGATGAAATCCACGCCTTAGAGTTGTCTATGGCTCGCAAGGTTATTACAGAAAACAAATCGGTAATCGTAGCAAGAGGTTTCAGTAAGGATATTGACATCGAACCGTACCGACGCATTGCCCAGGAGCTAAACATTGAAACTACAGTTTTTAGACTTGATGTAAACCTTTCTATTTTGAAAGATCGAGTGACTGCACCAGAGCGTAAAATGGATTACAATCCTACTATAAGTGCTGAGGCACTTGCTGAATGGGTAAAAGATAACCCCCTAGAAGACATTGACTGCGAGATTATCATCGATGCGACACAAAGTCTAAGTCAGGTGTTGAGCGATATCGAGAGACACATCAAGCAGCTATCTTAGATGCTACGTACCTGACGCTGGCCCTCCACGATAAGACCGTTCCGAAAGGAGTGGTTTTTTCATGGAGCTTCGGGCTTGAATTCTCGACACGCCAAAAGGGTGTCGGGGTGACCCGGCTTCCCTACGGGAGGCCGGGGGAGAGGGAACCTACTCTTCAAAACTTGTTTTGAAAGACGTAGTTTCGGGCCTGCCAAAGGTAGGTCAAGTCCCCGCTTTAGCCTGAGCTAGTCGAAGGTCTGGCCCTCCAATACACCTATACTAAAACAGGGGTAATTTGCCTATGTTTTTTGATATAATATGTTAATGAATCCTGATGAAAAGAAAATTGAAGCGTTTAAAAATATTGTCATTGAATCAAGCAGTAATCCTGACTTTATTCACCACGCGTGGTTTGTTGAGTATCACCTCAATATAGTCGAAAGGATTGCCAAGGAACTATTGCAGCACTATCCAGAAGCCAACTCCAGTTTAGTAAGGATACTCGTTTGGTTACATGATTATGGTAAGTCGGTAGATTTTTCTAACCAGTACATAACAACATTAACAGAAGGGCGCAAACAGCTTAAAAAACTCGATTTCGACAATGACTTTATAGACACAATAATTGAATATATGGATATAATGGACAAGAAGCTTGAACTTGATATAACAAAAGCTCCAATAGAAGTACAAATTGTGTCATCTGCCGATGGCTGTTCGCACTTTATAGGTCCGTTTATGCAGCTTTGGTGGTGGGAGAACGCTCATAAAGATTACAAAGAACTTATGGATGATAATAAGGCTAAAGCAATAAAAGATTGGACTCGCAAAATTGTGCTACCCGAAGCTCGCAATATGATCGGGCCTCGTTATACTTTTATCCTAGAACAATCAGGTGACTTGCCGGACAAATTTCTATCTTAAGCCATCGTTCGCCCGAGCTGAATTATAGTTGCAACAGCATACACTATGGCCCTCCAAGCATACCTGAACAGATACGATTTAGTTCCAAAGCAGACACTTCTGTTCTTCGGCACTAATTTGTATCTGTTATTTAGTTTTAGTCTCTTTTGATATCATTAGACTATGCCACGCATTTCGCACTTTTCCATTGCCCCAGATCACACCTGAACGGCTCCGAACTTCCACTCCTCCCTCAATATAACTATGGCCCAAGCCTCACTCGGATTGAAAGCTCTCGCTCGCTCAGGTGCACTCTGGCATCAATGGCTAAGTGCGAAATGCGTGTATGCAAAAGAAACAGATGGAAGAAAGTACCCGAATTAGGCTTTAACCCCTTAGCACCAATAACAGAGGCGGTCAAGCATATACGATGTCAAACTATAAACATTTTTACAGTTTAAAAGTTTACCTTATTGACGCTCATCAGGCCCGGTTTTTGCAAAGTGTTAGTTAGTCGTGATCGAAACGGTGTTAGATGCTACGGACTTCTTACCGCTGGTGTCGACTGCGATCACGTAGTATGAGTATCTGGTACGGCGTACAGTCGTCCTATCAGTAAATTCACGTGTCTTGACTATTTTCGGCAACGACCAGCCATTACGGTAGACTTGGTATTCCTTAATGGCGACGTTGTCCTTAGCGGCTGTCCATGTTAGCTTGGGCTTGTTATTAACAAGTCTAGCACCAAGCGTTACGGACGACGGAGGTGTTAGATCGGTCACTAACAGAGCGGTGTTAAGGTTGGGCAAAGGGCCAATATTGCCGGCTGGCGTACCGGCAGTAATATTTTGGGGAGTACCGGTATCGATTAGGATATATCGTATAGCGGCTGGCGTCAGTAACTTGCCTGGGTTCAGCGTCTCATACGCAGAGCTGAGCGAAGCAATAGCGGCCGCCACCATAGGGGCTGCAGAACTTGTTCCGTTAAAACTTGCCGTATAGGCGGCATTAGGCGTACTGCTACCTTCTAGGTAGCCATAGCCAGTCGTCACCACACATTCGCCGTGGCCCTGCAACTCAACTCGTTTACCATAGTTGCTAGAGTACAATCTTGCCCGTTGCGTAGTACCGCAAGCAGAACCTGCTCCGACTATCACGGCGCCCGAATTGGGCTTGCCCATAGGGAACGTTGTGCCAAACACGGCAGCATTGTCCAGGTTGTGGCCACTGTTGCCTGCTGCCTGTACAACATTCACGCCGCTGTCGGTGAGTGCTTTTATAGCATCATAGATAGCAGGTTCCCACTCGACTGGTGCAAATCCGCCAACACTTTCTGGTGCCCATGTTTGCTGCTCTATAAGCACGACGTCGCCTGGCACAGCCTTTAGTGCGGCTACTTGCAGCGCACCGACAATATCCCATCCACGCTCTTCGTTATAGGTGTTTACGCGACTCAAAGCCGCGCCATTTACTGCGCCGGTTACGCCAAACGTGTTGTCTGTGGCAAACATTTCACCCAATACGGCCGTACCGTGGTTGGTGTCATTAAAAGGATCTAACGGTGTACCGTTTGTAAGATAGGTGTAGATAGCCTTCGCGAGGTCTTCGTGTGATGCGTTCCAGCTATACTCCAGATCAATTATACGCACCGCTTTGCCGTTACCGCCGGGAAATGTCTTGGCAAATGTAGCCCCAATACCTTCTGGGCTAGCCTTTAGGTACTTTTGCGTACTGGTGTAGTTATTGGTCGTAGGTAAAGGTGCGGGTTTGGACACTGGGTAGACTGATTCCACGCTGTCAAGCAGCGCGATTTTCCCTACCAGCCCTTGGATGTCCGCCTGAGGCGTAACTGTTGCTATGTAGTAATCGCTCAGGGCGACACTTACTTTATTGGCAACTGTGGTTGAATCTGCAGTATTTTTGGCTAGTTTTTCCAGCTTTTGCTTGCCGGAGTTAGCGAGTGTCTCGTTTAGTTTGTCAGCTTTGGCTTTGGCCTTGGCGTAGCTACTTGTATTTTTAGGCAAAAAGTTGCTAGCCGGGCTGAGTTGCAGCTCGGCAGAAGGCTTGAGCTTTACAACTACACTGTCGTTTCGGTACTTTTGGCCATTGCTATAAGTCTGGTGAGGTTGGGCACTTATAACAGCTCCTACGCCAAACAGGTTGGGCGCAACCAATAGCGTAGCTAGGAACAGAGTATAGATAGAACGTGTAACTTTGGAAAAACGGGCAAAAACAGTCTTCACAACTTCAAAACCTCATGTTATAGCTACATTATACCACACCGATTGATATTTGTCAACTATAATGTAAATTGAAATATTACAATTTTATGCTATAATAAGTAATTATGGCTATCTACTTTTTGAGACATGGCGAAAGCAAAGCAAACGAAGAAGGTTTGTTCGCTGGTCAGAAGAATGATGCCGAGCTTACAGCCAATGGGCTGGAACAGGCAAAACAGGCTGCCGAAGAACTTAAAGAAGTTAAGATCGCTCGCATCATAACCTCACAACTAATCAGAGCATATCAGACGGCAGTAAGTGTAGCTGAAGTCTTAGGTATTGACGTGGAGAAAATCGAGACCGACGATCGAATCATGGAGTATGACATGGGTTCACTTACGAGTACACCGATCCGTAAAGTTACTTCACAAGAACTAGCAGCTGCTGATGGTGCTGAAGATGTATTGGCTTTCCGTGAGCGTATCCTTGGTTTCTTGAGAGAGCACCAAAATGATGCTGGCAATGTTCTCGTTGTCAGTCATGCAGGCGTTGGTAGAGCAATTGAAGCAGCCAAACAAGGACTCGATCCAGTTGAGTTTTATAACTTACCTGCTTATCCCAATGGACATGCTGTTAGATTAGATTTAGACTGGCTCGACTTATAGTAG
>CAYGIR010000015.1:0-3249 GCA_964349985.1 uncultured Candidatus Saccharibacteria bacterium | reverse complement strand
CCTTTTCACGGATGGAACGACAAAAGACGGTACTAAACCTCTATTTGAACGAGATTTAGGACTATAAATTTACTTCACTGTATTATGATTGTATGAACTATTTTGTGATTGATGTCCGCGAGCCAGATGAATTTGCAACAGGTCATGTTAATGGTTCGATCAATATTACTGCCAGGCAAATACTATCCCAAGATAACAAACTGCAAAATCTACCAAAAGATACAAACATATTGGTTTACTGTCGTACCGGCAATCGTGCAAACACAGCCAAAGTGATTTTGCAGCAATTAGGATTTAGCAATGTTACAAATGGGATCAATCAGGCCAATATCGAAGCAAACTACGATCTGTAAGTTAAGAATAAATTTGACAAATCAGCTATTATCATGCTATTATAGTATTATGTTAACCCCAGAAACCCATCATGTATTAGGTCAAGAACTAGATCCTAAGCACACCGACCCGATGACAGGGTTCGCTAATCGCAAGTGGTTAAGCGATAATCTGTCCGGTATTTTGGAACAGAACCCAGGCGAATGTGGTATTTTATTTATCGATAACGATGGCCTCAAAACAGTGAATGACACCGAGGGACATGCCGCTGGTGACGAACTAATTATTAAAACAACCGAGGTCATCAGCCAGAGTATACGGTCAGAGCACCATAGTGGCAGTGACAAAGACCGACCTGGAGATATGGTTGGAAGGCTAGTCCGACTAGGTGGTGATGAATACGTAGCCGTACTTGTCGGCGTTGCAACTCCAGAGGATATAAAAAAGGTTGCAGATCGCATACGAAACAACTTATCCGAGCAAAATATTGGTGTATCCATTGGTGGTGCACTACACGCTAAAGAAAATGCCGTATCTCCCACAGAGCTAATGAGGCAAGCTGATAAGGCAATGTACTTAGATAAAGCATACGGCAAAGCCGTAGCTTTTAACAAATTACCACGAAGGAAGCAATTGTACGCTATGATTGGAGAAGCGTTATTGAGGCGTGCTGGCGTTAACCCACCACGCCAATAATTTTAGCCTTTACTGATCTTGCGTGAAATCGTCCGTTCCTAGGGTGAATTATCTCAAGCAAAAACGGTTTTATCCGGAGGAGTGGCAATCCTCTAGCTGATACGAGCGATTTCACATAGGTCCAGTACCAAGTTGTGATATCGAAAAGCGCGAGATTTCCATTTTTGGGTTATGATTAGAAAGTATGAATACTAATCCATTGCATAAACTGACATGAACCGGTTATTAACCTTTTCCTTAAAGAATGGGTTTAGGCGTAAGGGTATAGCCATATTAGCCATTGCTGGAAGTGGCATTGGCACAGCCTTAATGACTGTACTGCTAAGCTTGTCTAGTGGTATGAATACTGAACTTAATAACACCCTTAATAAAGTTGCCGGTGACATTATAATATCCGCACGCGGAGCATCCGTTATTGGCGGTTTTATTGGAGGTGGTCCACCGCTACCCGTAAAATATTCCGAAACAATTCAAACTCTGGATCATGTTAAATTTGTCTCCGCGACCGTTAGTGCCGCCATACCTAAAGCTTCGTTGAACTCCAGTAGCCCTATTGGCACGCCCCTGCAAGGTATTGTGTTAGATACCAATAAACCGAATAATCCGAATAATTTCATCACTGATGGAACAAAACTAACCAACGATACAGAGGCAATCGTTGGAAAAAGTCTGATCAATCAACAACGTATCACTGGTGGTACGCAGCTCGCAATTGGACAAGATATCACCATTCCTATAATGCCGGTTAGGTTACCGGGCGAAACAATAAAACCTGGTGGTGAAGCTCAAACAATCAAGCTCAAAATTGTCGGCACGTTTGAAACCGGCAACGATATAAATGACAGAAACGTAGTTACTACCATAAAAACCGCCCGTAAAATAGCTGGTTTGACAGATACGCAAGTCTCTAGTATACGCGTTACGGCTGATAGTACTGATAATGTAGGCGCGCTCACTAAAGCAATTGAAGAAACTTTTAGAAACACCGATGCGCCAGTCCAGGCGACCGCTTCAAAAGATTTGCTGGGGGATATAAACAAGACTTTAGATATCTTTCGTAATTTTTTGCTTGTCATAGCTGTTGTAGCAGCCGTGGCTGGCGGGGTTTCAATTATGATCATTATGTTAATGAGCGTTATGGAGCGTATGCAAGAATTTGGTATCTTAAAAGCTGGGGGTTGGAGCAATAACAATATCTTGTTTAGTGTTTTTATCGAATCAATTACACTTGCCACAAGTGGGGCAGTGATTGGTTTTGTGTCTGGAATTAGTATCGGTTCGGTTATAAATAAATACATGGGACAAGAGATTGCCGTTGTAACACCCCTCCTGACCGTTGGTGTGTTATTGTTCGGGGTAGTTATGGGTGTGGCTGGTGGTTTGTACCCCGCATTCAGGGCAGCTCGTGTCAGTCCGGCGGAAACACTTAAGGCACTGTAGAGTTATATATGCGTAATATTGTAGAAGTAAAAAACATAACTAAAACTTTCGTAAGGGGCAAGACCACTTACAAAGCACTGGATGATATGAGTTTTACCATCAAAGCTGGTGAATTTATATCAATAATGGGTCCATCTGGGTCTGGCAAAACCACCGCACTGTACCAAATTAGCGCGCTGGATCGACCGGAATCCGGACATGTAATTATAGATGGCGTAGATATTACATCCTTGCCAGAAAAAAAGCTTTACAAATTTCGACGCCAAAAGGTAGGTTTTATTTTTCAGTCTTTTTACTTAGTACCCACACTAAGCGCACTAGATAATGTACTCTTGCCTGTTATGCCCCTGAGACGTCGACAAGACTTTTATAAAAAACGAGCACTAGAGCTACTTGAAATAGTCGGACTAAGCGATAAGCTCAACAACAAACCCTCAGAACTATCTGGGGGGCAAATGCAGCGGGTTGCTATTGCCCGTTCCCTCATTTTAAATCCTCCGCTGGTATTGGCGGATGAACCAACCGGAAATTTAGACAGCTACACTGGTGCTGAGGTATTTAAGCTATTGAAAAAACTCAACAAAGAACAAGGCACTACTTTTGTAATTGTTACTCACGACCCACGTATCGCCAAAGCCAGCGAACGGACAATATATTTATTGGATGGCAAGGTGGTAGATAAACCTTCCGTAGCCATGGAGATTACTTTCTAGCACGAGTTGCGCACTAAAGACCTCTTGCAAAATAAATCCCTGACCCAGAACGCGCCCTTTTTGCCCC
>CAYGIR010000014.1:0-15391 GCA_964349985.1 uncultured Candidatus Saccharibacteria bacterium | reverse complement strand
CAAACCACTCCCAACTCGAGCTGATTTAGCCTGGGAACGGGCGATTTTGCGTAAGTCCAGTATATCTTTTTTGAAAAAAGATATTGAATTGTTAGCATTTGTTGCATATACTTTACGTTGTCAGGTTGACAATAAAAGCTTATGTTAGACGTATTTATCACTTCAAGAGTTAGGCGCAAGATTATTGTGGTCTATGCAAAGTACCCAGATTTCAAAACACATGTTAGGGGCTTGGCGAAGCTTATCAAAGAAGATGCTGGTAATATTCAGCGCGAACTAAAGCGTTTAGAAAAAATTGGATTCTTGATATCCGAACGTCAAGGCAATACAAAAATATATCATACCAATAAACAGTTCGCGATCTTCAAAGAATTACAGAGTATAGTGTTGAAGTCACAACGTTTAGCGCAAACAAAACAACACACTCCCTAACATACACCCATAAACTACAGATGTGAATATTTGCATTTGCAAAATTCTCTCTGTTAATGTAGTATTTACTTCTATGATACAAGTTACACGCAAAGATTCTAAAGAATCAGTAGAAAATCTTATTCGTCGTTTCACCCGCAAGGTGCAACAGGCTGGTGTAGTTACGACGGCCAAGCAGGCTGAATTTTTTGAAAAACCCCTTAGTAAACCAGATCGTCGCAAAAAAGCGATTATTCGAAATGAACGTAAGGCTATTAAAATGAAAAAAATCAAATTGGGTCTAGCTCCACCACAAAAAGAACGTTACTAACTCACATTTGGCTAGGAGCACAACTAGTTTTAGACACGGTTAATTATATCTGATACAATCTGGGATAAGGGAAAGTTACAACATGATACATATAAAAGACCAGATAGAAGCGGACATCAAACAGGCTATGCTGGCTGGAGATAAGCCCAAGGTCACTACCTTGAGAGGACTAAAAAGTGCTATTTTATACGTAGAGGTAGCCAAAGGCGCTAGACAGCAAGGCTTAACGGACGCGGAAATCATAGATGTGCTAAGCAAAGAATCAAACAAGCGCCAAGAAAGCGCTGATATGTATACCCAAGGCGGTAGCCTAGATAGAGCACTCGCTGAAATAACCGAAAAGTCAGTGATCGAAACATACCTACCCAAGCAATTTTCGAACGCGGAGCTTGAAGAACTTATCGTAACAGTTATTGATGAGCTGGGGTCTAGCAAACAGAATGCGATGGGACAAGTTATCACGGAAGTTAAAAAGCGCAGTAGTGGTCAGGCCGATGGCTCCAGGATTGCAAAAATAGTAAAAGAGAAGCTTAAATGATTATATTCATGGGGGTAGCCGGTTCGGGCAAAAGCGTACAGGGTAAATTATTAGCTGATCGGCTGGGTTATCCTTGGTTATCCACCGGAGAGTTTTTGCGTATGTTAGTTAGCGGCGAACACCGCAAAGATATGCTTAGTGGTAAATTGCTGAATGACCGAGAAATTATAGGCTTAGTGTGTAAGATATTGAATCTAGTTGATATGGAGCAGGAGTTCGTAATGGATGGTTTCCCCAGAACCGCTAATCAAGCCGATTGGCTTCTGTCAGAAGTAAAACATGGTCAGCTACACATTACTGGAGTGATTCACATGACAGCATCAGAACAGGCCGTTCAACAACGATTGCTTGATAGAGGTAGACAAGATGATAACAAACACGCTATTGCTGAACGCTTCAGAGAATATGAACAATCCAGCAAGCCAATAATAGATCATTTTAAGGCAGCAGGAGTGCCTATCCATAACATTAATGCCGAGCAATCTATTGAAGCCGTACATAGTGATATTATCGGTGCTCTCGGTAGCGAATAAATGTACACACAGGTAAAAACCAAAACAGAGATACAGTATATGCGCGAATCAGGACGTTTATTGGCTATGGTACTTTCAACCCTCAAAGAGGCCATACAGCCAGGTATGTCCACCAAAGATCTTGCTGAAATCGCAAAAAGAGAGTTACGCTCAACGGGGGGCCTACCTACTTTTTTAGGTTATCATGGGTTCCCCGATGTTCTATGTGTATCTGTTAATGATGAGGTCGTCCACGGTATTCCAAATCATGATCATTACATAAAAGATGGTGATTTAGTAAGTTTAGATTTTGGGGTGACCTACAGAGGTATGATTACTGATGCGGCAATTTCGGTCGTTGTTGGGGAAATCAGTTCCGCTGCCAAAAATCTGGTTAATACTACCGAGCGATCGCTGATGGCAGGTATAAGCGCGGTTCATGCTGGTGTACAGATCGGGGATATAGCCGCTGCCGTACAGGCTGTATTAGATCGGGCAAAATACGGTATTGTGAGAGATTTGGTTGGTCATGGTGTTGGGCATGAGCTTCACGAGGACCCCAATATACCAAATTACGGTAAAAGTGGTACAGGACCCGTTCTTGAAACTGGTATGACAGTTGCGATTGAGCCTATGGCAACCTTAGGTGATTATGCGATACGAACAGATCTAGATCAATGGACAATTCGTACTGTGGATGGTTCTCTAGCCGCCCATTTCGAACATACAATTCTGGTCACAGAATCCGGTACGGAAATACTCACACAACTATAAATAGGATACTCTTAACATCAGATTTGTAGTTATAACGTCTTAAGCGTTATACTTTAAGTATGCGTGATGGTTCTTCGCCGACACATTTTTTCGGTCTAGATATAGGCACCTCAACTGTCAGGTGTGTTGTTGGTATGTTTGATCCCCATAACCCTAATCAACTCTCGTTGATAGGACATGGTTTGGCTAAAAATATCGGTATGCGCAAAGGCGTGGTAGTGCATATAGATGATGTTACTGAGGCTATAACCCATGCTATAACAGAGGCAGAACGAGTTTCGGGTACACACTTGAGTAGTGCGACCATCAATATTAATGGCAGTCATGTTAGCGGATTAAATTCCAAGGGGGTGGTGGCTATCAGTGCCGTAAATAGAGAAATCAGTAACGATGATCGTTATAGAGCAGAAGAAGCCGCCACCGTAATGCAATTGCCCCCAAATCGCGAAATAATTCAGGTTTTTGCTAAAAATTATCGTGTAGACGGTCAGGATAACATCAAAGATCCAGTAGGAATGAATGGTGTTCGTTTAGAGGTAGATACACACATCGTCACTGCCGCCAGCCCAACTCTAAAAAATCTCATCGCTGCTCTGGAAAGAGCTCACGTAGGAGTCAATCATATGACTGTTTCAAGTTTGGCGGCAGCCGAAGCAGCGCTTAGCCGTCAGCAAAAAGAATCAGGCACTGTTTTGCTAGATATTGGTGCAGGTACGACAAACTTAGTTGTAGTAGAAGATGGTGAGATCCAACATATAGCTGTTTTACCTATTGGAGGTATCCATATCACTAATGATCTTGCGATTGGCCTCAGAACTGATTTGGACATCGCCGAATTGGTCAAGATTCAACACGGTTCCCTAACCGCGCCAGACTACAGCAGTATTATTATTAAGGCTGAGGATGGAGAGCACGTTTTTACCAAAAGCGATGTACATATGATTATAGAAGCCAGAGTAGAAGAATTATTTGAATTTGTTGACAAAGAGTTACGCAAGATCGGACGCTCACGAAAACTCCCTGGGGGCGTAGTTTTAGTCGGTGGAACTGCCAAACTACCTGGTTTGGCGAATTTTGCCAAAGACAAACTACAATTACCAGCCCGTGTGGGCAAACTACAACCCTTGTTAGGGCTTGTAGATGTGGTAGATGACCCTGGTTACATCACGGCAATTGGGTTGATGCAATTAGACATGTTATTGATGCCAGAGACTAATACGTCGGTCCATGGTAAGCCTAATCAAAAAGCCCTGGGGATGATAGAAGGATTAATACGTCGAATACGCAATAAATAGTTCAGGGGTTGCACGTTAGTAGGGAAGTCCTATATACTCGACCCTATAGCTAATAGAGGATGTAGTATAAGATGCCACAGGTAACCCCAGCAATTGAAACGTTCGCTCGTATAAAAGTTATTGGTGTTGGTGGTGCAGGCGGTGCGGCCGTCAATAGAATGATAGAAGCGAGCGTTGATGGTGTTGAGTTTATTGTTGTCAATACCGACGCCCAAGCTTTGCATCATTCCAAAGCCCAGAAGAAAATTCATATCGGTCGCGATGCGACTCGTGGACTTGGAGCGGGTGCTGATCCATCGGTTGGACAAAAAGCCGCCCAAGAGTCCATAGACGAAATACATAACGCCGTTGCAGGTGCTGATATGGTATTTGTTACTTTAGGGGCCGGAGGAGGGACAGGCAGTGGTGCTGGACATATTGTTGCGGATGCCGCTCAACAGGCCGGAGCACTTGTAGTGGGTTTTGCTACAAAGCCATTTGCGTTTGAGGGTGAAAAGCGACGCCGTAATGCCGACATAGCTATAGACAATTTACGCAAATCTGTTGATACGCTTATCATCGTTCCTAATGATCGTTTATTGCAGACGATTGATCGTCAAACTCCCTTGCTGGAAGCGTTCAAAGTTGCCGATGATGTGTTAAGACAAGGAGTGCAAGGCATATCAGATCTTATAACGGTACATGGTCTTGTCAATCTAGACTTTGCCGATGTGAGAGCCGTCATGAGTCACGCTGGCTCTGCTCTCATGGGCATTGGTCGTGCTTCAGGAGAAGATCGGGCGGCCAAAGCCGCCCAGCAAGCCATAGAGTCACCTCTATTAGAGGTCTCCATAGACGGTGCTAGGGGTATTTTGTTCAATGTGATTGGTGGCAGTGATATGTCAATGCACGAGATAAACCAAGCGGCCGAAACTATCACGGGTGCTGCCGATCCAGAGGCCAATATTATTTTTGGGGCAACCATTAGTCCTGATCTGAAGAATGAGATTATTATTACTGTAGTTGCAACAGGCTTTGATGATGCGTATTTTGCTAATCGCCAAGGCTCCAAATCTTCTTTGTCTACATATGATAGTACGAGCACAACACATCATCAGACAGAAGATCAAGACATGAGTGGAATGGATATGGATTTACATGATGAGCAATCTCAGAACGACATCACTACGGATATGCCCATGCCTAACATCTGGACATTAGATGATACTACTCCAGACAATGCAACTTCGGACAATAGTAATTATGGCAATACGGATAACATCGTAGAGGATACTTCGGATGCTGAAGTTGACGAGGATGAATTGGAGAAACCTTCTTTTCTACGCCGTATCAACAAGCGTCGCCAACAAAAGAATCTCAAAAAACATAACCAATTATCAGAAACACCAGATAAAACCAATAAATAACAGATAGAAAATTAGTAAAAAATACACCATTTTTAGTATTGCAAAACGCTGTATATGGGACTATGATCTTAGGTATAGACGCTATATATAGGGATAGAATATAGTAATAGTACTTTCAGAATGAATACATAATTGTATCATCTCGTTCATACGAGATTGAGCAGGAGAGGTGACAAAAGTCATGAAATGTAGTCAATGCTCGTCAGTAGATACGAAAGTTATCGAATCTCGAGACGTAAGTGAGGGCGAGGCAATTAGACGTCGAAGATCATGTCCGGATTGCGGATATCGTTTTACAACTTACGAACGCATAGAACGTCCTCAAATTATTGTTATAAAAAATAATGGTATTAGAGAACTGTTCAATAGAGACAAGTTATTAGCAGGTTTGTACAGAGCGTGCGAAAAGACACCCGTGACAAGTTTGCAACTAGAATTACTTGTGACGGACATAGAACATCATATCTATGCCCATAGCGATCAAGAAGTCGGCACGGCGCAAATAGGCGAAATGGTCATGGAACGTATAGCACTTTTGGATGAAGTTGCATACGTCAGGTTCGCGAGTGTGTATCGGCGCTTCAAGGACATTGCCGGTTTTGAGCGCGAACTGATGCAGATTCGCGAGCGCAAGGTCAAAGGCGTAAAAACCAAAATCCCAGCCAAACAAACAATAACAAATTAATGGTAATCAGAAGTGAGGGTACTATGGGGCAACTAACTATCTTAGCTCGAAGGCGTTTTTTTACGCCCGTCAAAAGTAAAGCATATGATCAATTGAAGTGGGTCAAACAGGATTCAATAATTATGAATCCAACCACTAATAAAGCGGTTTTTGAACAAAAGGACATTGAGTTCCCAGAAGGCTGGTCGTCGAATGCTATCAATATTGTGGCACAAAAATACTTCACTGGTACACCAGGCACGCCAGAGCGAGAAGATTCCCTCAAGAAGTTGATCAACAGAGTCGTAGATACCGTAGCTCGGCAAGGTTTACAGGAAGGTTATTTCGAGACGGAGACAGAAGTAGAAGATTTTCGCGAAGAACTCAAATATATTCTTGCAACTCAACGAGCAGCATTCAACTCACCAGTGTGGTTTAATATAGGTGCCTCAGAACGAGCACAACAAGCTAGTGCTTGTTTTATACTTGCCGTAGAAGACACGATGCCCTCGATTCTCAATTGGTACAAAGAAGAAGGTATGATCTTTAAGGGTGGTTCAGGTTCTGGTATTAATCTCAGCAATATTCGCTCATCAGCGGAAAGACTAGGCAAAAGTGCTGGTACTGCCTCTGGACCACTTAGTTTCATGCGTGGTGCTGATGCCTCGGCCGGAGCTATTAAAAGTGGTGGCAAAACACGACGAGCCGCCAAGATGGTTATTTTGAATATCGACCACCCTGACGTAGAAGAATTTATATGGTGTAAAGCCCGCGAAGAACGTAAGGCCCGCGATCTTCAGGCGGCTGGTTGGGATATGACACTTGACGGTAAGGATATTACCTCTATCCAATACCAAAATGCTAACAACTCAGTTCGTGTAACAGATGAATTTATGCAAGCCGTAGAAAACGATGAGGATTATGAGCTTCGTGCTGTTACGGATGGCAAGGTTGTAAAACGCATGAAAGCTAGCGATTTGTTTCGTCAAATAGCCGAAGCAGCATGGGAGTGCGCGGATCCTGGTATGCAGTTCGATACAACGATTAATCGTTGGCACACTACACCTAACGCGGGGCGTATTAATGGTAGTAATCCATGTAGTGAATATATGCACTTAGATAACTCAGCGTGTAATCTAGCCTCCATTAATCTACTCAAATACCTTAATGATGATGGTAGCTTTGACGTGGAAGCATTCAAACACACAGTGGAGCTTATATTTACCGCTCAGGAAATTTTGGTGGGCTATAGTGAGTATCCAACAGAGAATATTACCAAAAACGCTCGTGCTTATCGTGAACTGGGTATAGGCTACGCCAATTTAGGAGCTATGTTAATGGCGCAGGGGTTACCATATGATTCAGATGAAGGTCGTGCCCAGGCCGCCGCGATTACGGCTATCATGACTGGGCATGCCTATGCCACGAGTGCCAGGTTAGCCAATCGGGTCGGACCATTCTCCGGATTCCACAAAGACCGCGATAGTATGCTTGGCATTCTCAAAATGCATCGAGCAGAAGTATCCAAGATCAATGCTAGTCTAGTTGCGGAAGAACTTCTTAGTGCCGCTGCGACTGCTTGGGACGAGGCGGTTGAACTTGGTGAATTATATGGAGTTCGTAATGCTCAAGCAAGTGTTTTGGCGCCAACTGGTACGATCGGTCTGATGATGGATTGCGATACAACAGGTATTGAACCGGACTTAGGACTGGTAAAATTCAAAAAGTTGGTAGGCGGTGGTACCATGAACATAGTCAATCAAACAGTACCTCGAGCACTAAAAGTACTCGGATATACCCCTTCTGAAATCGAAGACATAGTTACATATATCGATGTGGAAAAAACAATAACAGGTGCTCCCCACCTCAAGAACGATCATAAAGCCGTCTTCTCTTGCTCCATGGGAGATAACCCAATTCATTATATGGGGCATGTAAAAATGATGTCAGCAGTACAACCATTTATTTCTGGTGCCATCAGCAAAACTGTAAATATGCCGGAAGAAGTTACCGTAGAAGAAATAGAGCAACTTCACATTAAAGCCTGGAAACTTGGTCTCAAGGCGGTTGCTATTTATCGTGATAATTGTAAGGTCGCGCAACCTTTGTCAATGACCAAAAAGGGTGGTAATAGCAATAATGAAGTGTCATCAGAGTCAGAAAGTATGGCGGACAAAATCATACTAAGAGGTGCTATTAGACGAGAAATGCCAAAAATTCGTCAGTCTAAAACATATGAATTTAGAGTTGCCGATAGCAAAGGCTTTCTAACGGTTGGTGAATTTGAGGACGGCACACCTGGCGAATTGTGGCTAAAAATCGCCAAGCAGGGATCGACACTAGCAGGGGTAATGGATTCGCTGGCCATCTCTGTTAGCTATGGTCTGCAATACGGGGTACCGCTAAAGAGCTATGTTCATGCTCTTACCAACATGTCTTTTGCGCCAGCTGGCATCACTGATGACAAAGATATTCGCACAGCATCTTCAATAGTGGATTACATCTTTAAGCGCTTGGCTCTTAGTTATCTCTCTTTTGATGATCGTTTGGAGTTAGGCTTAGCATCAATCGATGATATGCCAGATGAGCAAACCAGCTTGTTAGATATCCCACCAGAGATAGATCTATTGACAGAATCTTCCAAACCAAAAATAGATAATAATACGCCTCTTGCCAACCCAGAGATCATTACCAATACCACTAAATCCAAATCCAGCGCAGATCAATCAGCACCTATGTGCTATAACTGTGGTAATCAAACTCAAAAGGCCGGCAGTTGTTATGTCTGTACATCCTGTGGCTCAACTACCGGCTGTAGTTAATATCTACTGTGAGCTATAAACTATATGTTGTAAACTGATCCATATGAAAGCATGTATTTTATATCATCCCATATCAGACCATGCTCGTGTGGTAGAAGAGTATGTCACCAATTTCGAACGCCAAAAGGGTAATGTAATAGAGCTCATGAGTTTAGAAACCAAAGATGGTGCGGATTTAGCTACATTGTATGAAATAGTCAACTATCCTGCTCTGCTTGCTATCAAAAAGGATGGCCAGCTTGTTAAATATTGGGAAGGAGAACCGCTACCATTAATGGATGAAGTTGCTGGCTATTTGACAGCCTAAGCTCAGTAAAGCTTGCGAACAAGCAATCTATGCGCTAGTATTGAACTAAATCCGCTCGCCAGCTGGCGATGAGCAGCTATCACCTGCAAAGGAATGGGGAGAAAGGCCAAAAGCCCGTTAGATCCCATCGGGGAGCCCGTAACAGCCATAATTAAGTCCCAAGCAGGATGGTACCGTTTCACAAAAGTGGAGCTCCTGCGTCATAAGGGGCTTTTTATTTTTTTAAGGAGATAGCATGAAGTTCAAGCAAGGAACTCGTCGCAAAGCAATCGAGTACGAAAAAGACCTAGTGCTCTACTGGAAGCAAAACAAGACCTTTGAAAAATCAGTAGACAATCGGTCCAAGGATAATACCTATATATTTTATGATGGTCCGCCATTTATTACAGGCGTACCCCATCACGGCACCCTATTAACCAGTATTGTTAAGGACGCGGTGCCACGTTATTGGACAATGAAAGGCATGCGGGTAGAACGGGTATGGGGCTGGGATTGTCATGGTTTACCGGCAGAAGTTTTTACAGAAGCCAAACTCGGTATTAGCGATAAACGTGACATCGGTACAAAAATTAGCCTGGCTGAATATATCAACACCTGTAGAAACAATATGGTCCAAACCGGTTCGCTTTGGGAAGATACCATTGATCGAATTGGTCGTTGGGTAGATTTTAATGGCGCGTACAAGACGATGGACAAAGACTACATGGAGTCAGTCTGGTGGGCATTTAAGGCACTATATGAAAAGGGCAAGATTTATGAGGGCGAAAAGGTCCTTTTGTATTGTACTCGTGATGCCACCCCTATTAGCAAAGCAGAAGTAGCAATGGATAATAGCTATAAGGATGTTACCGATCCTTCTGTGTTTGTAAAATTCAAACTCAAGGATGAAGATGCGTATCTTTTGGCATGGACGACAACTCCTTGGACTCTAGCTTCTAACAGTGCTATCGCTGTCAACAAGACCATTACATACATAGAGGTAGAATTTGATCATCAAAAGTTCATACTTGCCAAAGATCTCGCGGACAAAGTCCTAACGGACGAAAAACACAAAGTACTCCCTTATAAAATATTGAGAACATTCAAAGGCTCAGAATTGGTTGGAAAATCCTACGAGCCGTTATTTGATACTCACAAAGATTTGGGCAAAAACGCCTTCAAAATCTGGCATGCTGATTTTATCCATGCCGAGGACGGAACTGGTATAGCGCATGAGTCTCCGGCTTATGGGGAAGAAGACTATCAGCTAAGCAAGCAATATGATATTCCCTGGGTATTAAATACGGATGAAAATGGTTTTTATACCTCTGGACCATGGAAGGGACAAAATGTTTGGGAAGCCAATAAAATGATTGCCAAAGAGCTACATGCCAATGGAATAGTGTGGAAAATTAATTACATAATGCATAGTTATCCGCACTGCCATAGGTGTGGGACAAGACTAATGTTTCGAGCCCACCCCAGTTGGTTTATGGATATTGACGGCCAACGCACCGAAATGTTGGAGCGAAACGCTGATATAACCTGGTTCCCGTCACACATCAAACATGGTAGATTCGAAAAAACGGTCCAGTCAGCCCCGGATTGGAATATTAGTAGGGATCGGTTTTGGGCAACAGCGATGCCAGTGTGGAAGGGCGTCGATGACGCTGGGAAAGAACACACCAAGGTAATAGGTAGCTACGCGGAGCTCAAGGAATTAAGCGGCAAAGAGTTGGATGATTACCACAGACCATGGGTCGATGATGTTACATTTACAATAGACAAGGTCAAATATCAGAGAGTAGACAAGGTTTTGGATTGTTGGTTTGAGAGTGGCAGTATGCCCTTCGCACAATTTCATTATCCATTCGAGAATGTCGAAAAATTTGAACAAAACTTTCCAGCAGATTTTATAGTTGAGTATGTGCCACAGGTTCGTGCTTGGTTTTATTACCTCCATGCTATAAGCGTAGGGCTGTTTGGTAAAACCGCTTTCAAAACCGCTCTGGTTCATGGAACAATCGCCGGCAATGATGGTCGCAAGATGAGTAAAAGTTTTGGTAATTATACCGATCCAAACGAGCTAATGGATACCTATTCCGCGGATGCTCTAAGATTTCTTTTTCTAAGCTCGCCACTGTTAAATGGTGAAGATTTTACTCTGTTGGACAAAGACGTTGCGGATATATCTCGTAAATTATCAATGATTTGGAATATGTATGACTTCTTTACGCTCTATGCCGATGTAGACGGCTGGGAATGGAATAATCAACACGCCGATCCAACCGGCGATCTTACAAACGCCCTGGATATATGGATTATTTCCAGAGTACATCAACTTACCAAAGCAATTGATGATCATATGCAGATAAACGATATCCCAAATGCCGTTAGTGGTATCCTTGCATTTCTGGATGATGCAAGTAACTGGTATGTCAGGCGTTCTCGCCGGCGTTTTTGGAAAAGTGATGATGATGCGGACAAAAACGATGCTTACAGAACCCTAAATTACGTACTGGTTCAGCTGGCAATTATCATGGCACCATTCACACCGTTTTTGGCAGAGGAACTGTATCGCAAATTAACCGGTGGCGAGTCAGTGCATTTGCTGGATTGGCCAGCGCACGGGCATATCGACGAATTGCTTATAGAAGAGATGTCAGTCCTACGTAAATTGATTACGAGTGGTCTGGAAATACGAGCTCGCGCTGGCATTAAGGTTCGTCAGCCTCTTGCGCAAGCTAAGCTGGAGTGGTCAAATGAATTTCGGGGGGATCTGCTGGCGATCGCTCAAGAAGAGCTCAACGTAAAAGAGATCATCGTTCAAGCCAATACAAAGATAACTGTATCAAGCATTGCGCTCGATACAACGATAACCCCCAAATTAAAACGTGAAGGTATTGCCAGAGAGCTTATTCGTCAGATTCAAAATGCCCGCAAAGAGGCCGGCTTACAGGTTAGTGATAGGATCACACTAGTCTTACAAACCGATGACAAAGAACTAACCAAGGCAATTAATGAGCATACTGAAACAATCAAACAAGAAACTTTAGCTCAACATCTTACATCCGATGGATCCGGAACGCACAAAGTTTCATTAAACATAAATAACAAAAACCTAACCATCAAATTAACCAAAACCTAACCTCCCTCCTCCAAAAAAACTTGTCAAGGACGTACCTTGACATGTATACTAAACGGATATGCCTAGTCGTAATTCAATTAAAAAGTTTCAAAGTGATGCGATTTATCATGTTTATAATCGTGGGGTTGCGAAACGCAATATTTTTCTAGACGATCAAGATTACAGGGCTTTTTTGCGCCGACTCGAACTTATGCTACTGCCAAAAGAAGAAACAGAAAGCGTTCAGCGTGCAAAAGATCGAATTAGGATCACAAACTATCATAAGCGGGTACATTTGCAGGCGTTCTGTCTGATGGCTAACCACTTTCATCTAATGCTCTGGCATGCTGACGAAAGTGCCATTACTCAGTTCATGCACACATTATCTACAAGCTATTCAATGTACTTTAATCGCAAATATAAACGCGTGGGACCATTATTTCAAGGGCGATTTAAGGCTGTTTGGGTTGATGATGATGACTACCATATACACTTATCACGTTATATTCACTGCAATCCATTGGTTCTTGGGGCGGATGTGTATACCTATAGCTACTCAAGCCTACAGTACTATTTTGAGCCGAATGTGCCACGCTGGTTACAACCCGGATCAGTGCAAGAGCATTTTGCTGATAAAACAGAGTACCAACATTTCATTGATGATCTTAGTGACATCAAAGCCGCCGAAACAACCTACAGCCTAAACTAAGTCTGTCAAGGTACGTCCTTGACACGCCGAGGGACGGGTTTTTGATGGAGAGGTGGACATCTTTGACATTCCTAGCCATATCTGATAGACTCCTTTGGAAACTATGAGTGACGCTATAAGTAAACCATTGAAAAAATCTACTGATTTGCCACAATCGAGTCGGATTGCTAACGGTCTGAAAAAAGCCGTAATTACAACTGGAGCCAAACAATACCTGGTTACCGAAGGTCAGGAGCTCGAGGTTGAACTTCTTGACACGGACAAAACAAGCCTGGAGTTTGTTCCATTATTGATAATCGACGAAAAACAGATACAAGTGGGCAAACCCGAAGTCAAAAATACTACAGTTTCTGTAGAAATTATTAGTCCTGATATCCAGACAGATAAAGTTATATCAATTAGATACAAAGCCAAAAAGCGCGTTCATACCGTGCGTGGTCATCGACAACGCAAAACCGTTATAAAAATCGCCAGCATTTCATAATCTTTGCAATGTGTTAGTTTTGAGGGCTTTTTAGACTTGCTAGTTCAGGGTGTCAAAGGCATACTATTTTTATGCGTAAACGTAATGCATTTGTAATCTGTGGTCTTGCGACGGTGCTACTGCTATTTCTGGTGTCTGCAAATCTTTATGCTATCTCTCGTGGTTATATCTCAAGAGACCAAGACCTTAAACCAGGCATGGTAGTTGCGGTAATAGATAATGAGTTTGTCGAACGAGCTAGTCAAGAGACAGTCGATAAGGCGATTGGTATCGCTCAGCCCGTCGGGGCAAGTGACGTTGCCATCGCGACGGGTGAATCCTCTTTACTAGTAGCAATAAGTGGAGTCACAGATGTTTATGCGACAGATTATAACGGTCCAATCACAAAAGGGACAAGCCTTAGTCTGTCACCAATAAAGGGCGTGTTGATGAAGTCTGGCGAGGGGGACGGTGTTTTTGGCACAGCGCTTACTGATATGTCGACAGATGGGGATAACTATACTATACCAACTACTACAGGAGACAAGATTGTTAGAGTCGCCAAAACTACCATTTCATTGGATAGAAAAGGGCTGGCAAATGAAAGTTATATAGAAGCTGCTTCTTCTCTCAAAAAGCTCGGCAAAGCCTTGTCGGGCAAAGAAACCAGCGAGATTCGAGTAGCTGTTGCTTTCGCAATGTTTGTACTAATAATGATTGCAGAAGGTGGCATTATTTATGGTGCAATATCTGGTTCTATGATCTCTGTAGGACGGAATCCTATGGCCAAAGATATCATCAGAAAAGATCTGTTACAGGTAGTTGGAGTGGCCCTCATCGTACTTGCGTTAGGCGTGACGGCAGTCTATGTGATTTTACGTGTGTAAAAAATGTATTCATTTTTATAAAAAAGGTGTAATATTTAGGTGGTAGTTACAAACAGCTAAAACTAGCCTGTCATTAAGTGTCGGGTTATAAGAATAAAAATAAAATGAAATTACTGGACGCAATCAAAGTTTTGATCCCGCATACGGATAAGAGGATGCAGGGACCGGATCCTTCTACTCTTCAAAGTTTTAGTCTAGAGGCACCGAATAGTTCCGATACTTTGTCTTCATCATCTCAGATGCAAGGCAGTAACTGGCCACGTGGCCCTGATAATCTGAAGAATATTTCCAAACGTAAGGCCGTTATTGTTTCATCAGTTATTACTGGTGTTGTTTTGCTTATTATGGGTGTTGTGGCATTGGCTGTTAACAGACATGGTTATGACAAAAATAACAAGACCAATCCAACCGTCACCTCTGATGTAATACTGCATTCTGAAAGTTCTTTGGGTATACCCAAAGAACTACAAGGCGCAGAAGAATCATTATTAGTACAGGGTGATATTATTACTAAGCGAGCCATAAAAATAGCCACTGATTCCCATGTTTTGGTCATACAACCCACTACTCTAACCGAGGATAGAACTTTTAGCCTCCCAGATCAATCCGGAATACTTTGTATTGACTCAAATAACTGTAATTATGCCACCAATGCAGAGTTGCAATTGCTCGCCAATCAATTGGCACAAATAAATATTCCAGTCATCATCCCTGGCGTAACAGCAATTAATGGTTCAACTGGTATTGTCAGTGTCCAAGGTACTGTTAATCAGGTCAACGCTACAACGAACGGTAATATCATTAGTTTATCCACATCTCAAGATTTGGCACCGATAAGTTCACCTACTTTTGCTAATCAGTTACTGACCGGTAACTTAGTAGTAAACGGCAATATTCGTGCATCTCTTAATTGCACAACTTTTATCAATGGAGGAACTTTAACCACTGACGTTTTAGGTAATTTAATTTGTAACGATGATGACAATACGGCTCTAGGAAGTGTCGACACCTTAGGTGGTACAACGAATCGTTTAGCTATTTTTAGTGCAACACAAACAATTGCGGATTCATGGCTAGTTCAAAATGGTTCAACTATCGAAATTGATGCGACTCGTAATCTCAGCCTCCTAGGAGGTGATCTTAGTATAAATGGTTCTAGTACGTTC
>CAYGIR010000013.1:0-16697 GCA_964349985.1 uncultured Candidatus Saccharibacteria bacterium | reverse complement strand
AAGAAGAAATAACAGTCTTCGAATAATTAAAGATAAGAGGAGAATTTTAATATGAAAAATCATGCGATTGCACTAAATCGTATATCATCTAAAGACCAAGAAAGTGGTCACAGTCTTGATGCACAGCTAAAGAACGCAGAAGCTAAGGCAACCGAACTAGGGGTTGATTTAGTCAAGGTATGGACTGGCGTTCGCAGTAGTCGTAAAGGCAAAAACTTTGGTCGTACCGACCTAGAGGAAATGCTTGCCTACTGCAAATCAAATAAGCTGGTGAAGTATGTACTAGTAGATATGGTAAACCGTCTCATGCGTGAGATGACAGTGATGTTCTATTACATTGTGCGTTTTGAAGAACTGGGCGTGAAGATTGTTTTCTGCGACCCAACTCAACAGCACCTCAATACTGACGATCAAATGTCACAGTTGTTGTTAGCAATTGAAGGATTTAAGGCTGAGTCCGATAACAAAACTCGTACTGAAACCAGTGCGTCTCGTATGCACTCACATATTAAAGAGGGTTATTATCTATCAAAGCCTCATCAGGGTTATATGAAATCACAAGTACCAGGAATACATGTACCCGACCCTATAAGATTTAAGCCGCTACAGACAGCGTGTAAGCATATCATCTATGATAGCTGGTCCATTAGCCAAGCCGTAAAATGGCTGAACGACACAGGCTACCGTACTGGTGCGGGGCGTAAAATGACCGTAGACCACTTCATAGAACTACTTTCTGACCGCTACTACTGCGGGAAGATTGACATGAAACCAGAGGGTTGGCCTAAAGACATAAGTGGCATACACGAACGTATGTTATCTGTGCGTGAACATACCTTGTTGGTCGAGATAATGAAGAAACGTAATCCTCGCATACGCCAACAGCATAATCCTGACTTTCCTATGTCTAATCTGCTTCGCCATGAAGAATGCAGTCTAAAAGAAACTGACAAATTCACAGGTCACCACAAGAATCGTGGCTACCGTGCGGGGAAACAACGTCCCTTAACCCCTGTATATGATTGCCGTGGCTGTCGTTACTGTATAGGCCGCGACAAGGTACATAATGCTACTTCGGCGTACCTAGCTTCGATTGAGTTCCAGCCTAGTCCAGAAAAGTTTCGCAAAGCCCTACTCAAAGTATGGAAAGGGCAACGTGGTTCTAGCATGGAGCAAATAAAGGCTCTCAATCGCAAGAAACTACTGCTAGAGCAGCAACTTGAAGATACTACTGCCAAATATGTGAATGCTAACGGTGCGATACTTGAAAGCACGCTATCAAAGCATATAGAGACGCTCACACAAGAGATTAAGCAGATAGAGACTGATGTATACGGACTAGAGAACACCGACCTCGAAAGCGATTCATTTGTATCCTGGGCTTTTGATTATGTAACAGACCTGCAAGACAAGTGGTGGTCACTTTCACCTGCGAATCGTATACGGGGTGCAGAGATTCTATTCAACGGCAAAATTTACATCAACAAAGACGTATTTGTTCACTCCCCCACATTGAGCAGTATTTACACCTTAGGAAGCAACAAAAAAGCACCAGAATTTACTTCTGATGCGTTTTTGGAGGAGCTGCCGGCAACTGCCGCCGGGTCCGCTAGCTTACCAAGTCAGTCTATCCTACAGGTTTAGGTTATTTGGATACATTAAGACGTAAAAATAACCAAAAGGTCATAATGTTTGATCCAAAGTCTTAGTCCGGCTACGGATCAATCGCCGAGAGCAATCAGATGATATGACGTGCATCATTGTTATCTGATGTCACAATGTGCACGGCTTAAGTCGTAACCTAAGCTGTTGCGTAAGCAACTTGTGGGGTCAACATAGCAGCAAATGCTGTTACACCGTCCTGCAAGAAAGTCTTAGCGCGAGTAAAAGCTGTTGCAATTACAATTGTTCGTCTATACGCTGACAAGCGACCTGCTGATCTAACTGATAAAGTACTGGCGTCAAGCATAATTTCAGCCCCGCAATTCGTCACCTCTTAGGTAACTGCACTTATTATACCACCTATAGACACCCCATTCAAACTGGACTGTGAAGAAACTGATGACAAGCCCCCGTTTTGCCTAGCTGACAACTGTGGGCGTGCATTTGAGTCAGGATATCCAGCAACAATTGCTGATGCTTTTCGCTCATTACACCAAACATAGGCGCGTGAAATTCATTGAGAATTCTTAGTGCCTCGTCAGTAACACGCATGCCCTTAGTTGTTGGGGTGATCATGTGTTCCCGACGATTTTTGGGACTAATTTTCGTCCATAGCAATGACTTAGCCTGCATTAGTTTTATCTGTCTGCTGATACTTGCTTCTGTTTGTCCAAGGCTATCGGCAATATATCTCTGGCGAGCAGAGGGATTGACTTCCAGGCACATCAAAATTCTGAGTTGAGAAAAACCAATCCCCAATCGCTCGCGTAAAACTTGATCAGATTGTTTAGCCAGTACGCCAGACAAATGCTGGAGCAGGTAACCGACATTGTTATTTAGATCCATAAGCACATTCTCCTAATCAAGAGTTTACGCCTTGAATACTTAACACGTCAAGTGTTTTTCTGCGGACAGGGCAGGGACTTATAATAACTTCTGTTGCTGACAAATATCTGTCAGATTCCGCCAATCTTTCAGCGATAAATTTTGTGGACGCAAAGTTGGCTTGAGCTGTGCCGATTCCAAAACCTTCTGTATCTGTTTTTTATCTGTTCTGAGCCCCCCTGCCAAGGAGTTAAGGAGTGTTTTGCGTCGTGACGCAAACCCGGCTTTGACAACTCTGAAATATAGCTTTGGATCAACCCCCACAAAAAGCGGTTCAGCCCGCCGCGTCATAATAAGCACCTGCGAATCTACTTTTGGTGGTGGTACAAACAGTCTAGCTGGCACCACATCGCCCAGCTCTACCTGCCAATAAAACTGCGCGCTAACAGCAAGCAATGACATCTGTCCTGGCTGAGCCGTAACCCTCTCGGCAACTTCTTTTTGCACCAACAAAACAACCCTACTGGCCTGATTGGACGTTTCCGAAAGAACGCGGATAAGTTTACTGGTCAAATAATAAGGAATATTAGCAATCACCTTATAATCAACAGGCAACTCTGTCAGATCAAACTCCAAAACATCCCCCTCCGCCACCCGCAACATGTGAGAGGTCGAACCTCTCACATGATTATTTGTAGAAACTTTCTCTCTGTTAACTCCCGACATTTGTGAGAGGTCGAACCTCTCACATAGGGTGGAGGCTAGGTTTGGGTCTTTTTCTATGGCGATTACATTTGCGCCTGTTGCTAGTAGGTGCGCTGTTAGAGTGCCTGTTCCGGGTCCTATTTCTAGAATTGTATCACTGGGTTTAACCTCACCGGCATCACAAATAGCTTGTAGGGTTGCCGCATCACTAAGCCAGTGTTGACCAAGGGATTTCTGGGCGGTTGGATTATTATTCATCACTCACCAATTCTTGCTCACTAGCCAGTGTTCATAGGCCGCCACCCAACTGCCGTAACGACGATAAGCATAGTCACTGCACCATTTGAGCTGAGTGACTGGATTTGTACGCCAATCCTCGCCATTGTTCGCCATCTTGTTGGCGGGAGTTGATTGACACAACCCATAGCCCGTCTGCCTGTCGCCCTCTGCCCCCGGAAACTTCTCGGCATAATAAGGTGGGCAATAATTCTGACCTTGCCAACGGGTTGGACACCACATACCATTTTCGTGATTAATTATGAATTGTGCATACGGAAATTCTGATTCGGGAATTCCCGCGGCTGCCATTAATTGGGATTTGTCTGCCGGAATGCTAATTGCTTTGCCCCGTGCCGTAATTTGGGTGACTGGCTCCAAGATACGGACTTCTTGAATGAGTCGACGCCCCACCTCCTGACCATTCTGTAATTCTAGCTGATAGGTTACCAGTTTTTTACCTGGACTACCGGCCTGCCGGATAGCTTGAGTCCCGAAACTCAAGCTTGGATCTGAAACAATTTGAACCTCATTAGGAATAGCCTCTTCAACCGTGGCTATCTGCGTGCCAAAACGAGTTACGAATACCTGAATGTTGGAAGTGATTGATGTGGATATATCAGGCTGAACGGTGTCGCCATTGGCAAGAGTGATGTTTTTTTCCTTCAGCAATTCACCTACGGTTTTGGCATGAGTCCGAATATCTACGGGAGTTCCATACAAATTGAGATTAGCTGGTATCGCGCGCTCAATCACAATCTTTTCGCCAATGACTTGATCTTTGAGAATGTTGCTGGACACTTCTTGTCTGAGTTCATCCTCTGGATATACCTGAATTCCCGCTTGAGCTGCAACACTTCTAGGCGTAGTGGCCGCGCTTAGTGCCTGGAGCCGCTTTTCTCCATCAAAAATAGTTACAGTCCGAGCCCGATACACATTGATTCGAAAATTATCAACATCTACGGCCGTATCGCCTGCTGGCTCTACAACATCACCCTCATTGAGAGCTACCTTAGCACGTGTCAAAAAATCTTGAACTGTTGATGCACGGGTCGGGATAGTCTGAGTTTTATCATCTACTGTTAATTGAACGATGTGTGAATCCGATGGCCCAATCGTTTGACTCCCCAAAACAACTGATGCGATCATTGTCCCAAAACTTAATAAAATCAAAGTAACGATGGGTACAACTAACGGATGCTTATGGAGCTCCCCAGCCATCAATCCCTGCCTAGATAGTTTTTTCTTCATACATGTTTAGCCAAAAATACTCTCAGGCTCATTGTTAATCTTAGCAAATTACCCCTTATTTTTCCACTTGAGACAGATCGCGCTCTTGTTTCTCGTACCAAGCTATTGCTCTAGCCGTATCTGACGTCAAAACTACTTTGGGATTTTTTATAGTCTCCCAAGAATAAGCCGATATTTCTCCTCGCTGCATATTGATAATAGGTTTTTGAGATAGTTCAACCACAAAGCAATCATATACAAACTTCAACCCATGCTGGTCTGCTGTATCCCTATAGGCCAACCTAATCTCCTGTGGTTGCAATTTAACACCAGTCTCTTCCTCAACTTCTCGTAATACACCGACCAGGGGTTCTTCGTTACGATGCACACCTCCCCCTGGTAACATCCACTCTCCATTCCCTAGCCAAACTCTTAGAACTAAAAACTCCTTATCGCAAATCATCAATAATCGTGTTCGCGTACCGATTCGCAAATAAATCCAAGATGCTGGCCATGTCAACCAAAAACCAATTTTCCCCAAAATAGACCATGGTTTATTCATAATTTCTCTATAAGAGCAAAAGCTGTGTTAAGTTTTTTAGTTCCTTTGTCTTTGAAATAAACAGTAGCGTTGTCTCCGTCAATTTTCATCACCGTACCTATTCCAAAAATATTATGCCGGACGCCATCCCCCTCACTAAGATCCACCACATATCGCTCTCCTTCTGCTATCGGGTGCGACCCAATAGCAGAAGGAGAGGTGTTGAGTGGCTCAGAATTGGTTATTTGGTTGATTGCGATACCATCTATTTCACTTAGGAAACGGCTCGGGGGATTGTGTTGCATACCGCCATATAGTAATCGACTGCTGGCATACAACAAATGTAATTCCTCCTTAGCACGAGTCATACCAACGTAGCACAACCTGCGTTCTTCTTCCATATCTGCCTGATCATATAACGCGCGCGAATGTGGGAAAATAGTTTCTTCCAAACCTATCATAAATACACACGGAAACTCCAGACCCTTTGCGGCATGAATTGTCATGAGTGTTACCACATCACTATCAAAATTCACATTGTCTATATCACTGACCAGTGCCACCTCCTCCAAAAAACTATCTAATCCTGCTGCTTGATAACCCTGCGCTACGCTCATTAGCTCCTTGACGTTTTCCTGACGCGCGTCGCCTTGTGGACTCTTGTCGTCCAAGTATGTCATATAATCCAAACGACTAATCAAACTATCCACTAATATTGGCAGAGGAACAGTGTCAACTTGTTCGCGAAAACTACTGATAATATCACCTAAAGCCACCAACCCACCACGCGCCTTGGCTGGCACCATCGTACATTCACCAGACCGCACGAGTCCTTGGATCAAATCTAGCTGATTCGCGCTCAACCAATCATAAAAATACTCCATAGATTTCACACCTATGCCCCTGGTTGGCACGTTAACAATCCGATCAAAACTAATCCTGTCGTTTGGCTGATATAATAGCCGCAAATAAGCCAGTATGTCTTTGATCTCCTTACGCTCATAGAATCTCACCCCACCAACTATTCGATACGGTATGCCATATCTAATAAAAGTTTCTTCGATTGCCCGACTCTGCGCATTAGTTCGATACAGAACCGCATAATCACTATATCGGCGCGCGCGAATATCTACAGCCGTTTTCACTCGTCTAACTATGGCTTCACCCTCAGCGCGTTCACTGTTAACCTGCATAATCCCAACTGGTTGACCCGCCCCCTCGGCAGTCCATAGTTTTTTATCAGATCGTTGTTTATTTTTAGATATAACGGCGTTCGCGACATCCAAAATAGCTTTTGTGCTACGATAATTCTGCTCTAGCTTTATAATTGTGGCAGTGGGAAACTCCCTTTCAAAGTTCAAAATATTACGAAAATCCGCCCCTCTCCAAGAATATATACTCTGGAAATCGTCCCCAACAACAGCAATGTTATTTTGAGCATTAGTCAATAGTTTGATAAGTTTATATTGGGCAGTATTAGTATCCTGATACTCATCTATCATTATATATTTGAATTGTTTTTGCCATTTTTCACGTATCTGCTGGTTGTTGTCAAATAATGCTACGGTACGCCCAATTAAATCATCGAAATCCAACGCGCCATTTTCTTGGAGAATTTTTTGATAAATTGGATAAACACGAGTAACCTCTTTGTGCAACGGTCCCGTACCAATCTCACCATAATGTGCTGGCTCCAATAGTTCATTTTTGGCACTACTAATCATACTAGCGATAGCTCTTGGTGGATATGCTTTTTCATCTATATACAGTTGCTTACAAACCCGTTTGACTGTGGCTAGTCGATCGTTTTCATCAAAAATTATAAAGTTTTTGGGTACTCCAATGTGCTCGCCGTCTTGACGTAATAGGCGAACGCAAATTGAATGAAAAGTGCCCATATAAGGCAAGAAAGTTTTATCCTCTGGTCGCTCGCCCATAATGTGCGACACTCGCTCACGCATTTCTTTGGCGGCTTTATTTGTAAAAGTTACCGCCAAAATATTAAAAGACGTAGCTTTATTGCTAGCAATCAAATGAGCGAGGCGATGCGTCAGTGTTTTTGTTTTACCGCTACCGGCTCCGGCAAGAATCAGTAATGGACCCTCAGTGGTCTCCACCGCCCTAACTTGCTCAGCATTCAACCCCATCAGTAAATTTTGCACCTGATAATTGTACCATCCATATACCACAACACACGAAAATGACGCGTTATGCTGGGCTTAAGACCGGTATGATCAATTTTTTATAATATCGATTGGTAATTTTATGCCAATGCTGATTATTCCAGCATCTACCAAAAGATAAATACCTGCTATCGTAACTAACGTGAGGACCATTAGGACCACGACTGTTCGACGACTATCGCGTCGCCTGGTTACTTTGCCGATTGGTACGAAATATTTTTTGGCTACTATTAGTTTTTGCATAGCTTCCTGACGGGCTTTTTCTTCTTTGGTTTGGGCGTTTAGTTTTTCTTTTTTTGTACCAGTGGATAGGGCTGTATCAGTTTCAGAATCAATCTCCTCTGCTGATGGAGGGTTTTGATCGGCTGACTCAGCAGGCTTATCGAGTGCTTTGGGTGGAGATTTTTCAGTAACAGTAGTAGAGGGATCCTGAACCGCTTCTTCTGTTGATTGCTGAACTGGCGCGTCGCCAATATCTACGGAGTTGAGTGGTTTGATGACTTTAGTGTGTTGAGATATCTGCGCTTCTGGTATATCCTGTGTCTTCATCATAGGATCGAAATTTACTGGTCTATTGGAAACAATTAGCGGACGAGCTGTCGTATCAGGTGCTGATTTGCCCGGCTTGGAAACATCCATCGACTTCTTATCAGATGATACCATTCTCAACCTCTGGATTATGATTGACTCTATATGCCGCCTCAACGATGCCGCTAAATTCTTGATAATTCAAACTCGCGCCCCCCACTAACAAACCATCTACGCCATCGACAGACAACAACCCGTGAGCCGTCGAAGAGCTAGAGCTACCCCCGTAAAGGACTCGCACATTTTCAGCAACTTCTTTGCCGTATAAATGACGGATATTATTGCGAATTACCCATACTGCTTTGCTGATCAAATCTGGAGTTGGAATTTCATGATGCGCGTAATCTTTGCCATTACTCAACGCCCAAACTGGTTCATACGCAATCACGATATTTGCTAGATCTTCGGCTGTTATGTCGCTTAGGGCTGTTACTACTTGATCATGTATAACTTGCTTAGCCTCACCGTCCAAACGTTCTTGCTTGGTTTCTCCAACGCATAATATTGGTATAATCCCATTCCTAACAGCTGCCGAGACTTTATCACGAACAGTCTCCAGACTCTCGTCAAACTTATAACGCCGATCTGAATGGCCTACTATGCAATAATTCACTAGGTCTTGTAGCATCGTAAAGCTGATCTCTCCCGTGAATGGTCCTTCATCCTTGTGATAAGCATTCTGGGCCGCCAAGCGAAATTTACGGTGATCAATCTGCAAACTAAGCGGTTGTAAACACACAAAACTCGGTGCCAGAACAATTTCAATATCGCGATGGATACGAATCCTTTCTGCCAAACGATGCATCAATAAACTAGCCTCACTGACATTGAGGTTCATTTTCCAGTTACCAACTATCAAGGTTTTCTTCATAATCAAAGTGCTTTAGCTTATTGTATCATCATTTATCTTGTAGTGCTTCTACTCCTGGCAATGCCCTACCGCTCATGAGCTCCATACTAGCTCCACCACCCGTCGAGACATGATTAAACATATCTGTTAATTTACGATCTTGGATATAACCGACCGTATCACCACCCCCAACCAATGTGAAGGGTTTGTTGCCATATTCACCAAGCATGGCATCTACAATAATTTCAGTACCATGAGAAAAGGGCCCAATTGGTCCATTTATGGCTGATACCTCTGTCACACCCATCGCCCCATTCCAGATAACCGAGCTAACTGATTGCATACCACCCGCTATAAATGCCCCAGAAAAGGGCCCAATATCAAGTATCTGCTCATCTGCTAGCACGTGTTCTGTCTGCCTAGGAGCGCGTGCCGGATAATTTTGTATGCTGGCAATGACATGAGCGTCCCAATCCACAATCCGCGTTTTGGCAGTCTTGGCTAAGCTAGTCGCCACCACACCATCTTGAGGCACATAAAACGTAAAACGCTGTTCGTTGGATTTTGCACGAGCTTTTTTGATAATATTTTTGGCCAAGCCGATGGCTTCGGGCTCCGCCAAGCTTTTGCCCACCACAATACCCTCCGCCAATAAGAACGTATTAGCCATCGCGCCACCGACTGCCACAAAATCAGCAATATCTATAAGTCTGTTTAGTATGTCAATTTTGTCGCTAATTTTTGCGCCACCTATTATTGCCATCAACGGTCGATTAGGGTTTTCCATAACATTAGTAATCGTATCTACTTCTTGCTCTACCAGAAAACCCGCTACGCTAGACATATATTTTGGCAATTCAGTAACGGATACAGCGGGATGATGGACAACGCCAAACGCATCTTGCACGAATACTTCCCCCAAGCTTCCCAGTTTTTTAGCAAATTCAACATCCAAGGCTTCTTCCTCCGAATGAAAACGCAGATTTTCCAACATTAAAATTTGACCGCTTCCAAGTTCTGCAACTTTGCGTTCTACCTCATCACCGATACAATCATTGATGAATTCTACTGGTTTATTTAGCAATTTACTGAGTTGTTCAGCACAAGGTTTGAGGCTATATTTTTTGTCAATCTTACCCTCGGGACGTCCCAGATGAGAGCACAAAATTATCGTGGCACTTTGCTCTAAAAGATAGTTTATAGTTGGCAAAGACTGTTTGATCCGATAATCATCTGTAATATGCCCGTTACTGTCCAAGGGTACATTATAATCAACTCTCACCAACACGCGCTTATCGTGGATATCGATTTCTCGGATTGTTTTTTTATGAAAGCCCATTCAACCCCACTCTTTTAGCAAACATGATTCAGTCTTAATTATACAATTCTAGTTTCGATTTACTAGACTAGAAAGATCTATTCCAAGACGCGAACCTTAATGGTATCAGTTGTACCTACCACTCCTGGATATCGTCCGCTAGCAGTTACTATCATGTCACCCTTTTGAAGTACTTTGTGTTGCTGTAGCCAATTTGTAAGTTTTGTTGCGGCAAATTTATCGTTAGGTCGTATATAACTTTTTACCCCATAAGTAATGGACAATTGCTGCGCTACTCGCGGGTCAGAAGTAACGGCTACAATAGGACGATTCGGTCGTCGAGATGCTAAGTGCAAAGCCGTGGCACCAGACTTAGTTTCGGTCACAATTGCCTTTGACTTGACCGATTCTGCCAAGCTAATAACAGCATTACAAATGGCAGACTGACGCGTTGGAGCCAGCTCCGTATCATCAGCAAACACAGCCTTTAACGGCATATTTATCTGGGTATACAAAATAATTCGCTTCATTGTTTCGACCGATTTGATGGGATATTTACCATTTGCCGTTTCGTCACTCAACATGACACAATCAGTCCCTACGATAACCGCGGTAGCGACATCAGACACCTCGGCTCGCGTTGGCTCTGACGCTTCAGTCATACTAAACAACATCTGAGTTGCCACTATAGTAGGTTTGGAATATTTGAGCCCCAAGCCTATCAACTGACGCTGGATAATCGGCACTGACTCTGCCGGTACTTCGACCGCCAAATCACCCCTAGCAACCATAACCACATCAGCCTCTTGTACAATTTCCAACATATTATCAACCGCTGATTTTGTTTCAAATTTGACTATAATCTTGGCTGTCATACCTAGATTTTTCATAATTTTACGCATATTACGCAAATCTTGGGCCGTTTGCACAAAACTTTGTGCCACATAATCAATATCATGCGTGGACCCAAAAGCCAAATCTGTTTTATCTTTTTTAGTGATAATATCGCCACCAAAGTCTGTGTCGGGTAGATTAATACCCTTGCGTTTTATCAGAATGCCATCGTTCTCTACCCGAGTGTAAATAATTCCATCCTTGACACTAGTGACAATAGTTTTAACCTTCCCATCATATATGTATAGTCGATGCCCACGTTGAATTTTTTTACTCAAATCGTATTGAGTCGGCAAATGACCCGATCTTTCATAATCCGCCCTATATTGAAATGTAATATTCTGTCCAGCCTGAACATTCACAACGCCATCAAAATCCCCCAATCTAATTTTTGGTCCTTGTAAATCTTGGATGATAGCCACAGGCTTGCCGTAGGCTTGAGAAGCCTTACGAATCCATTTAATCTGTCTGTCGCGCTCCTCGTGATTGCCGTGGCTAAAATTGAGTCTTATGCCATTTACCCCCGCTGTAATAAGCTCCAAAATCGCTTCATAACTATCCGTGGACGGGCCAACAGTAGCAATAATCTTGGTTCTTTTAAATTTAGTAACCGGCACATTAGGTGCCTTAGAAGTAATCAGTGTCATAATATACGCTAGTGTACATTGTTATGCTTATCTTGTTCAAGAGCATAAGCAAAAAAGACCATAGTAGTCTATATTTGTCGCAAAATCCCAATTTCCATTGCTGAAAATTGAGTGCTAATTCTAAGATGTAATTATCCAATGGTGATCCCGAGGGGAATCGAACCCCTGTTGCCAGGATGAAAACCTGGTGTCCTAACCGTTAGACGACGGGACCACGTTATTTAACTATTATTGTAAGGTACTCATGCTGGCAACTGCCAGGATGTATTAATGATTTTGTTGTTGCAAGCAACAACTGGCTGGTGTTCCGCCGCCACTAAAGCTATGGCGGACAAGCCTAACTGTTAGTCCATGGGACCGATGGTAGCTGAAAAATTGTAACATAACAGAGGTAAAAAAGAAATCCCTCGCATTGCTACAAGGGATTTCCAAGAGTTTGTTTTGAGCGGTCAGTCATGCTCTTTAACTACCGACAGATTAGCATATTTGGGACTACCTGTCCAGCATATGATGCTGGAGCTTATCCACAACTAACCGTTGTATTTGTGGCCCAAGATGAAACGATGTACGAACGCTCCAACAATACTAGTACCCGCAAATATCCCCATCACATCTCCCGCCCCCGTATTAGGCAAAACCTGAGGTGTTGCTTTTGGAGGTGTAGGAATATCCGTACTTACCGTAGTAGCACAGGCATCGCTTGTTGCGGTTTGCACCTGACCGCCTACATCAAACGTCAGGCTGACTCGCACAGTATGACTACCATCATTGGTATAGGTATGATCAACTGTAGTTTTGTCTGTAATCAACGGAGTAGTACCATCACCAAAGTTGTAATTTACCGACTTCAGTTTGGCATCTTTAGCGGTAGAAGTAACCGTAAAGCGAAATTTTCGATCTGCAAGTTTTTCGGACTTGAGCGCATCACAACTATAGATTGGCTTGCTCTTACAATCATCATCTGTATTACCATTGCCGTTGACATCTACAATTAGTGACGCACTACTGGATAACTCACTAACATAATCTGCACGAGCATATCCTATGTTAATCAACTTACAAGACACCTTATTGAAATCAAAATCCTTATCTACGATAGTCCTAAAACGAACATATCCACCACCTTGCGGCGCATAATTACCTAGATCTATACCTCCACCGCTCAAAGCATTATCAGGCAATTGCTGTCCGTTGGGATGGGCTGTGTCCACCCACAAGATACTACCCGATACTAACTTCAAACCAGCAGGTATAGGATCTTTTAAGACCACTTTATTAATCTTATCGCTTCCTACGTTAGTAAAATCTAACAACCATGAATTAGTATCACCAGGCTTCGTAACCATGGTCTTTTTCCATTCAGTAGACCCCGGAGTAGTAACCTTCTTGTCAAAGTTCAGTTTTGGAGCAACGAGCTTAACACGAATCGTAACAGTTGCGATGTAGTCAAAACAACCAGGCAAATCACCATTAAGAATATTGTAACCGATTGGCGTACCGCCAGTTTTTACAACATCATCAGATAACGCAAATCCGTTCTTCCAAGCACTGTTATTATATATTTTGGCTGAACCAGGAACGTATTCTATTCCAAAATTCGCATTGTTAGATCGAATATTCGCTGTGTCGTAAACACGCTTTGGGGTAGCATTATCGGCAGAAATATAACCACCGACATCAAACCCACTACCAACACCCTCTGGAAGATAGACCTCAACTTTAGTATTTTTGGCAATACCCAAGCCAGATTCATTGGTAGATTCATTGGCGTTGTTATGAATAAACACATGGACTTCTACTTCCTGATTGATTTGCGCATTAACAGTATCAGTCCAGTTGCCATCACCCACTGGAGACACACTAGTCAGGTTACGTTCATCCCCGTAAGTAGGGGTATTAATGAATGAGTTAAAGACTGGTCCAGTCAGAGAACCTTTGCGCTGCGCTGGATCATTCCAGTCCCAGACAGGTCGACCAGGACCCCATGCCGCCCACGCGGTTGCAGGAATAACGATCGCCATCAAAGCTAGGATAATGACCACGAACTTATTAGTTGATTTGCTTTTCTGTAGTATATTTCGAATTTTCATAATGCGTTCCTTTCAAATTACTGAGCTTTATCCTGCAATCACCGGTGGCTTACCAGTAGTTCCATCCCCCGTATTACCTCCTGGGGCAACTTGTGGAGCTTCGGTTGTGGTGGTTGTGGTACCTGGTTTAACTGTCGTGGTTGTTGTCTCAACCCCTCCGACAGGATGTGTTGTGTTATCAGCAGTTGGCTCGCCCTCTACTGGTGGCATTGTGTGTCCAGGCGTCATTCCACCTGGGGTTTGTTTGGGAACTTTGTCGGGTACAGTGGTGGTTGTAGTCTCGTAGGGTACAGGGGTGGTTGTAGTCTCTTGCTCGGGCTTAGTTGTAGTTGTAGTTGTAGTTGTGCCGGAGTGTTCTATTGTAGTTGTGGTTGTTATGTTATTCTCTGCAGGAGTTTGTGGATTATCGCACGTAAAAATTGCCAGGACTATTTGATCTTTACCCTTTATATCTACAAAGCGCACGTATTGACCCGCAGGGATATGAACTGCTCTGGAATCGAGATAAACGGTTGCACTACCGTCAGCACGAAATTCTATCCCAGGATTACCCTTACCAGGATCAACAACTATCATTGGAGTACCCTTAGGCCACGGCTTGTCAAATAGGCTACCCTCAGGCACGTCAAAAATCGTCCAAGTCCCATCGGCATTCTTATGGCAGCCCCAGTTATTCGTTTCGACTGTTTCGCCAGCCTCAACCACAGAGCCCAGCTCAACCCATGCCTGCATGGTACTAACTGGATCATCTGGGTCCCATTTATCGCCCAATAAATCCTTCTGCCAAGACGCGTTTTGCTCAATCCATTCAACCCGTGACGCTGCCAATTCTGGGCGGTCTTCAAACAAAGTTAAACGCGTTTCATTATAATAACTTTGTATGCGGTCTTTGTTGTCTGTATACGTTTGTTTGCCGATATCACGGGTATCATTCGGACCGCAGGATGTACCTGCCTCAAAGTCATAACCATCACCAATATAGGCAGCAGCTGGTTCGGCGACGACCCGTTTGTCGGATCCGGCTTCATCATTTCCAAAGAATCCTACGATAGAGTTAGCCAACAGGAGCCCTCCGGCCACAGTAGCACCTAGTGCGACAAGTTTGTCACGAAACGAATTAATATTATCAGGATTGCCCTTAATAGGTAACTGCTCGGTTGGATCGGGTGATTGATTACCTGGTTCGCTCATAATATACACTTCTCCCTTGATTATTTACTCCGCCTCATCGTGCCTACTCCCTCTCAAAGAAGTTTCCACGTTTAACAAGATTGTACCACAAGCATTGTTTATTGTCAATACTTTTCAGCATAATGTTAGGCATTACGCAAATAGGTTATGCTTGATAGTCTACTGGACTTACTGCAAAGATTCGGAGGGGTTGGGGAGGAGCTTGGCTTTTGGAAAACTGAACCCAAAGGTACTGCCTTTGTTTTCGGCACTTTTGAATATAATAGATCCGCCTTGGGCTACAATCACCTTTTTTGCCATAAATAGCCCCAACCCCGTGCCGTCTGGGCGGGCTTTTTTGGCGTTTCCTGCTCTGTAGAACTTGGTAAACAAATGGTGCTGTTCGCTCTTTGGCACGCCAATACCATCGTCAGTGACAGTATATTCCACTGTTTTATCAGTCTCCTTAAGCTCAACATCTATACGATTACCTGATTGAGTATAGTAAATAGCATTGTCCAAAAAATTCATGATTACCTGTCGCACCTTTGTTTCATCCAGCATCAACACCGAAAAGTTCTCTGGCTTATTATATGCGATAGTCACCCCCCTGGAGGCAGCCGTGTCATGCAGTTGGTTCACCTCGCCCTCTACAACATCCGCCAAATTGGTAGCAACCGGCTCCAGAATAAATTTCCCAGTGTGCAAACGCGAAACATTCAATAAATCGGCAATCAAATACACCATCCGCTGACTACTGATAAACGCTTGATCCAACAATTTGCGTTGCATAGCACTCACATCCCCCGCGTCACCCTCCAACACCATGCTCAAATAGCCTTTGATAGATGTCAGAGGCGTCCGGAGCTGATGCGACGCCATACTAATAAACTCATCCTTAGTCTCATCCATAGTCTTAAGCTTGTCATTAGTTTTCCTGAGCCGCAAAGTAGCATCATCCACCTTCTCCTGTAGAGTAATGTTGAACTTTTCGATTTCTTCAAACCTCAATGCATTCTGAATAGCAATCACCAACTCGTTGGCAATGGTTTCTATAGTCTCAATATCCTTGGAATTATAGGCATTACCACTCTTTTTTGGACCCAGAGTCAGGAAGCCAAGACCATCGGACTTCAGACTCTGATCAAACGTTAGACGCGCCACAACCTCCACTTCGTATTTTTGAAGATACTGTTTTAGGTCATCGTTATCAGCACTCAACTCACCGGTCGCAATAACACCGGAGTGTGATTCCCATGCAAAATTCCGCATGGTTTGTATATCAATCTTATTGACTCTGTCCGTATCAACACCTATGATACGAGTCTTGGTGTATGCCGTCTCGCTCAGCACAAAGGCACAATACTGCATCTTCATATTTTGCACAATTATTGCTGACACCTTGCTTAGCAATACTTCCAAATCAACCGTACCAACCAAAACTTTGTTCAACTGATTAAAAAACGCCCGAGAATCATACGCGTCCTGGTAGAAAAACCTATTAGTAACCTTGTCAAACACCCGCTTGAGCGGTGCGTAGGTAACAGCCGCCAAACACAAAATAACTATTGATAATACGTTACCAGCCAAACCGCTTTCAAAGACACTAGCAAGACCGATAGTCAATACACTAAAAATCCCCCCATATATCGCCAGCAAAATTGACAAAGAAAACACATAAGCCAACGACCTAGCAACAACCAACTTGATATCAAACA